>NZ_JBXANI010000030.1:0-99608 GCF_058801495.1 Cupriavidus sp. GW822-FHT03E04 | reverse complement strand
GCTCTGGCAGCAATGCTAACCCGCGTCAACTCCCTGCGGCGGCCAGCACCCCTGCCACGGAAGTCATGCTGACTTACTCTGGCATTGCCGAAGAATGATGATGGGCAATCAGCCACTTGCCATTCTGCCATTCATACGCGTAGGTATAGCGCGCGTGTACCGTCTTGCCGTCGGCGAACTTGAACGTATACGTGCCGACGTCCTGCGCGACCTTGCAGCCGAGCTTGATAATGCGGCTGTCAATCGCCCCTTGCGGCTTGCCCTTCAGGAACTTTACGAAATAGTCACGGATGGCTGCGGGATTTGTGCGCGGGTCGTTCGATACGGTCGCCAGCAGTACGCCGTCTTGAGCATAGTTTGCGACGACCTTGTCCGGTTCGCCAGTGTGCAGTGAATCGTTCCAGCGATCGAACAAGGCGGCAATCTGCTGCTCGGTAGCCGGGGCGCACGTCGCGGATGACGTCGTTTGCGCGCTGGCTGGAATGGACATGAACAGAGTGCTTGCTGCGGCAGTCATCAGGGAGGCTGCACCAACGGTCTTCATCGAAGTGTCCTATCGTTCGTTTATTCGTCGCACCTTGCCGGTGCGGTGCCAGTGAAGCGGCACGAGTCCATTGTTAAACCCCGACATGAACCACATCCTGAGAATTCGATGAACCGATCCTGACGCAAAGATGAACCGAAAATGAACAGGGTAGGGCGAGTGCCGATTAGGGCTCGCTGTCAAGCCGATAGCCGAGTCCCCGCACAGTCTTGAGGAGGGCGAGCGGGTGGCCTTCGTCGACCTTGCTGCGCAGGCGACGCACGTACACGTCCACGATATTGGTCAAGGGGTCCTCATTCGCGCCCCACACATTGGAAAGAATGCGCTCGCGGCTGAAGATGCGGCCGGGCGCACTCATCAGCAATTCGAGAAAAGCCAGCTCCTTGGCAGTCAGTGCGACCGGTTTTCCGGCGCGGGTGACGTGCATGCGTTCGCGGTCGAGCAGGAGGTCGGCCACCTGAAGCAGGTTCTCTTTTGGCCGCTGTTCGCGGCCGCGTCGTAGCAGCGCTTCGATGCGCGCAAGCAGTTCTTCGAAAGCGAACGGTTTGGTGAGATAGTCATCTGCGCCAAGGCGTAGCCCGGCAACCCTGTCATCCACATCGGTCAGCGACGTGAGCATGAGTATGGGCACGTGGTTGCGTTCCGCACGCAGCGTCTGGCAAAGCTCGAGGCCGTCGATGCCCGGCAGCATCAGGTCAAGCAGGAGCAGGGCGGGCTCAGCGCCGCGTGCCAAATCCAGCCCTTCTGGGCCGGTACGCGCGAGTTGGACGCGATAGCCTTCTGCGCGTAGCCCCCGCACCAGGAAGTCCGCAACTCGGGTGTCGTCCTCAATTACCAGAATGTTCATAACTGTACTGTTGGTCGTTTGCTTCCATCGCTCTGCGGTAGCGGGGAAGGTCAATGCACGCGCGAGTGCCTTGTGGCTGGGCGCTTTCGAATGAAATGCGACCATTATGCGACTGCACGATGGCTTGCGCGATGGACAGACCAATACCTGTGCCGTCGGCGCGATGGGCGCGGGCGCGCCGGCCGCGCACGAATCGCTCGAAGACCAGCGCAAGTTCATCCGCATCGATGCCAATTCCCTCGTCCTCCACCTCGATCCGCACGACGTCAGGGCCTGGTTTGCAGCGCAGGCGCACCGTGCTGCCCCGCAGTGAGTAGCGCACGGCGTTATCCAGGAGGATGACGATGGCCTGTCTCAGTCGGTCGGCATCAGCCAGCACTGTGACCTCGGTGGTGTCCTTTGGCGGCACTAATTGCATCCTGACATCGTGGTCCACTCCCAGTGCTTCCGCGAAGTGCGCGGCATCCTGCAGGAGCGCAACCAGGTCGATGCAGCTCGGTTGCATCGCTAATTGGTCGGCTTCCGCCTTGGCGATGAGCAGCAGGTCGTTGATGCGTCCGGTAAGCTGTTCAGCTCCGTCAACGATGCGCTCCAGCGCCATGCGGTAATCCTGCACCGGCTTTTCCGCGCCGCGTAGGGCAATCTCGGCTTCGCCGCGGATCGCCGTTGTGGGCGTACGCAGTTCGTGGCCAAGGTCTGCAAAGAGCTGTCGGCGACGCTGATCGATCCGCTGAAGCGCTTCGTGCGCGGAACGCAACTCTGCCGTTCTCGCCTGCACGGCATCCTCCAGCCTACGGCGAGCTGCATCGGCATCACTGCGGTGCTGCTGGAGTTCCGAAGCCATGGCATTGAAACCTTCAGCCACACGGTCGAATTCGTCGCCGGACCAGATCGGAAAGCGGTAATCCAGCGCTCCGGACTGTAGGGCCTTGGCCCCTTCGAGCAGTTGATCGAGTGGCCGCTGAAGCCTGCGATTAAGGTGCAAGGCGAGGCCGATTGCAGCCAGCAGCACGACGCCCGCCATGCCGAATGCTTGCGTCCGGAGTCGATCCAGGGCGCGCTCCGTGGCCGCCCGGGCGACTGGCACCGCCGTGCGCTGGCGCTCGATCGCGCCGTTGAGCCGTTCACGTAGGTCGCGGCCGCGCGCCTTGTCGAAGACATCATTCAGTTCACGCCATACTCCGGCGAAATCGGCGTCCCGCGGAAGCGGCTGCAACTCAAGGAGCCGGGTTTCGACGGCCGCAATGTTGTCGCCCAATAGTTCCGTCGTGCTGGCCAGTTGATCGACTTCCAAAGGGATCGGCACGCCGTCACGCGCGGAAATTTCATTCCACAGCACGATATTGCGCTGGGCAAGCTGCTGCAGTGTACGGATGCTAGACTTCATCCTTGTCAGCAGCCGGTCTCGAGTCTCTGGCTGTGCGTCGGCGTTCATCACCCGTTGTGACGCCCAAACTCGCAGCCGCTGCTTGTTCGCAGACAGGTCCAGTAGTTCAGAGAGGATGTCGCTGGCGAGCCGACTGTGTTGCGCATAGTCATTCACCCGATTTGCGCCCCAGTAGACAAAACTTGCCTGACCGCAGACAAGGGCGACAAGTAAGGTAAAGGCGAGAGAAAGACGAAAACGGAACATGACGAGCTTTGGAATTGGCGTAGCTACGCGCATGCATTCTCAGGCCTTGGCAGTGGCTTGAAAAGAGTTGGTCGTAAGATATTTGCAGTTGGGACGTCACGAACTTCGGCGCAATCCTGCTTGCGAGGCGCCAGGAAGACTTTGGCGACTTGCGCCGGGGGGGCCTCCAATCCGGGCGCTATCAGTATAGGTCTATCCAGAGGGCATTCTGATGTGGCTGGCTGGGGGACATTCTGATTTTGGCCTCCACAAATCTTGTGGCAGCTCGCGGTATCCCGCAGACATGACTCCGCTACCAGCACTTTCGACGATCGTCTGCTGGTAAATGCTCCGGTTCGAAATTAGCGCGGTGGTGATTGTACGTCACACCCTTGCATCGCAGTGCGGCCATCGCATCGTTTGTCTTCTTCTGTTGCACCAGCCTGAACGTCGCGCCTTTCCTCGCGGACGCAATGCGCCCCCGTCGACAAGCGGAACGCCATCAACTGTCGCATGCTGATCGTTAGACTCTGGCACTACCGGGAAGCCGCCATGGCCGAGACACGACTAGGAATTCCGGCGCGTCGGAAGTGCTCCCATGATTGGGGCCGGCTGGGCTATTCGTGGCAACGTTGGCGACTCATCTCCTTAAGCCCTGGTGTTGCCAACTGCGACAGGCAACATCAGGACCGCTTGGCGGCCGCCGTACATCACGGCTTGGATAGCAGGCGGCCGACCATGGCGTTGACAGCGCTCATTTGCGACCCAGATTTCAGCGCATAATCGGAACCGGTATAACCGAACCAGTCCCAGCAGCCTTGCGGATTAAATGGAAGCGTAGACGCATTCACCTGCGGGTACAGCACAAGGATGTTGTTTGTGTCCGCCCAGTAGTTGTAGTTCGTCTTCGCGTAAAAATCATTGCCGACCACGGCTTCGGACTGCTTGCACCCATGGAATGCCACGTGGACTTTGCACGCTGCTCCCCGAGCGCATGAGTTTGGCACATAAACGAAGCCTGTATCTGCCATGCCTGTCGCGGTCGTCGCGAATTCGCGCTGGTTGAACGGCACGATTCTTCCTGACAGACTCTTCGCCGGCGGGTTCAGCGTGCCGTAGATCTGCTGCAGCAATGCGCCAGCCTGATCGTACTTTCGCTTGCCGACCGCGCAGTGACTGATATATGGAGAGGCGTTATCCGAACACACGTTGCCGAATGCCGGTGTGATGAATGCATGGCCGGCCGCCACGTTATTCACATACTGCAGGTTAGACGCAGGAACGCCGGCCTCCTTGAAGAATGACACCGTCGCATCGACAGCCTGCTGGTAGACAACGGTATCCTTCGTTCCGCTAAATACATAGACCCGGGCCTTCTGCAAATTCGATAGCGGGTCAATCTGACCGAGCGACGCAAAGCCCGTCGCGGCGGCCACCATCAGTGCTGGATTCGGCGGCACGAACGGCACTTGCCCCATGCAGATCGTCGTGTTGAGGATGTTCCCAGCCGCGCAATAATACGGCCCACCCGCTACCACACCGGCACCGACGACCGAGCCTGAGTATGCGACCTGATACTGGACTGCCATGAAGGCGCCCGATGACAGGCCGGAGACTGAGGTCTGCGATAGATCACCTGCAAAAGAAGGCAGCGCATCGGCGGCCAGCGCTGTATGAGGAAGAACTGCGAGCGCAAAGGCAGCAATGGTAAGGGTGCGAAGCGATTTCATCACGGTAGCTCCTGTGGCACAACGATCGAAAAGAATTGGACTAAAGGAAGGCGCGGGCTGAAAGATCCATTGCCCTTTGGGGCAGGTGAATCGAAGGGAGCGGGGCCTCGCATATACGGTCGCGCTTCGAACTTTCCGTGCTGTGGATCCGCGATAGAACAGCCGACTGCGGTCAAATGACATCGCAACATCACAACTGAATGTGGTGCCAACATCGTCGAATTCCGAAAGGCCGTTTTGGTCAATGCACTACTTTTGTGCTTGCGACACAGCGGGCTGCAGCGTTTCGAGGGCGGCATGCACAAGTGTTTAGTCTTGTGCTATGCAGCATTATCGGCGATGCGAAGGAATTTCGATCTTTTATTTTTGTATGTGTGCGGTATTTGCAACGATGTCGTCTGATTGTCATGTGGAACAACTAGGAACTGGTCGCAAAACTTCGGATCATGAATTTAAAATTAATTAAATCTGTTTTAATTTATTTTAAATGAAATATTATGGTGCACTGTGTCAGTACTAGACCGTAGTTCACCGTGCGGGGCGCAAGATGTGGATGCTTGGTGCAGGTGGATTCCCCGCGCCCCGCTGGCCTGTGGTGATGCTGTTGTGACGGCAGATGGTAAGCCGTGTAGACGCAATCGCTGCAGTTGACCGACCATTCGCGTGATTGGCTCCGATGATCCTGCTTGATGGTGTGATTCAGGTATTTGAACAGTCGAATGAAGATCGGCGCGCAAACTTTTGCCCACTGGCGGCTGTCGTCGGTTCAGCACCTTGTTTAGTGCTGGCAGTAGCTTGATCGTCCCGCGGTGTACCGTTGAAGGATCTAGTGCGATGCCGCGCGTGACCATCACCTGCTTGAGGTGGCACAGACTGACCGGGTCGACCAGATACTGGCACAAGCAAGCCACCATCACGTCCAGCGGAGAGTGCAGGCGCTCGGGACGATCGTCTATGCCGCATCGTCGCGGATGCCAACACGCTTGCGGTGGCTCATGCCCGGCCGCCATCGTCGAGGTGACTGTCGCCTACAGCGCGTATTTCATGGCCAGGTAGAACGTACGCCGCGGGAACGGGTGGAACAGGGAATACATGCGGTTGTTGAGGTTGTCCACG
The DNA here is from genome assembly GCF_058801495.1 of Cupriavidus sp. GW822-FHT03E04. NCBI lineage: Bacteria > Pseudomonadati > Pseudomonadota > Betaproteobacteria > Burkholderiales > Burkholderiaceae > Cupriavidus > Cupriavidus sp. GW822-FHT03E04. The sequence goes on along the minus strand of NZ_JBXANI010000030.1, from coordinate 93,759 downwards.
CCCAGCGCACCGCTCCAGTGCTTGTCGAACTGGTAGCGTACCCGCGCGTCCATGACGAAGAAGCTCTCGAAGCCCTGATAGGTGGCGGGGTTGATATCCGTGTTGTCGACCGTCGCATAGACGCGACTGCTGTAGCGCGCTGCCAGGGTGTAGGCCCATTTGTTGTCCGGCCGGTACGTTACAGCCAGGGTGCTACGCCACGCAGGCACGTATGGGACTCGCTTGCCGACCGATGTCGCGCCCGGAATGGTGGGGACATAACTGTCGTTGGACAGTATGCGTGAGTCGACGTATGTCACATTGCCCGAGAACGACAGTCCGTGGATCAGCACGTTGTCTTGCTGGCCTGCCAGTTCCAAGCCGACCTGGCGTGTTTTGCCCACGTTCTGTGTAAAGGAGACCGGCGTGGCAAAGCCGGGGACCGTCGACGTTTGCGAGATCAGGGCGTTCGACACATACTCGTTAAATACCGAGAGACGCATCTTGCCGTTGCTGTTGTGGTGCTCGACAGCCAGTTCGCCGGACATGACATGCTCGGGCTCCAGGAAGGGATTCGCCTGGACAAAGGTCGTGCCGGTCTGGATGGATTGATACAGTTCGCCGACGGTGGGGAACCGATACGCCTTGCCGAACGAGCCGGTGACCGACCAGATCTCGGTCGCGTCCCAGGTGACCGACGCCTTGGGAGAGAAGGCCGCCTTGTCCACGCCAGGCTGGTTGATCGGCACCCCCACGCCATTGCTGCCCGTCGAGAAATTGAAACCGTCGTACGCGCGCCACCATTCGTAGCGGCCGCCCAGCGTGGCTTGCACGGTAGGCGCCACGCGCCAGACGTCCTGCAACCACAGCGCGCTGGTCTGTGTCTTGCCGAGCGAGTTGCTGAACAGCGGGCCGCTGCTTCCCGATGTCCAGTTCGTCGTCGTGTACGTAGGGCTGGCGAGCCTGAACTGATCGTAGTGCGCGCCAAAGCTGACGATGTTCGCCCCCGCGGCGCCCTGCGGCCGCCAGGTTCCCTTGAGATCAACCGTGGTCCATCCGGTCCCGCTCATGTCGGTGGCGCGGCCGGGGCCGCCGCTCTGCGCGCCTGGGTAGAGTCCGGTGGAAAGGCGGCTCAGGTCCCGGAGATAGTAGAGATTGCTCAGGGTCATCTCCCAGTCGAACAGTCCCTTCGTGTGGGTTTCCACCTTCAGGCTCTGCATCAAGTGCTGTTGCTCAATGTTATTGCTCGAGAACTGGCCGGCGATGGTGTTGGCGTTGTATGCGAACCCGCCGATACTGACGCTGCCGCTCTGGGCGCCATAGAAGGGCGTGCCGGCGGCGGTGCTCAGGTAGGTCTGGGCGTTTGCCTTCGAGCTGTTCTGCCAGTAGCCCAGCGTGTAGGCAGCGCTCAGTGTTGGCGTGAAGTCATAGGCTAGCTTGACGGCAGCGTTGTCCTGCAATGTGTGGACGAAGTTGCCCGCGCCGATCACCTGGATCGCGTTGCCCGTGCGGTTGCGGTCCGCGATGGCGCCCGTGATGACCGGCAGCCCGGCGCTGGCCGGGATCGTCGACTGGCTGACCGTACCAAAGCTGAGAGGCTGGCTGAAGCTGTTGAGGTGGTTGGCATTGAACCACCACGACAGCCCGCCCACGCGGTCGCCCAGTGTAGCGCTGTATTGCTGGGCCGGCTCGTTCTCGCCGGTGCCGTATTTGCCGAAATGCTGCAGGGCGCCCGTGAATTCCAGGCTGCCTTCGAAGGCCTTCGGCATCCGTGTGGTGATTTCCGTCACGGCGCCATATGAGTTGCCGGGGTAGGCGGCGGAGAAGGGGCCGTACATCACGTCGATGCGATCGACTTGCTGCGGCGCCACCATGAACCACTGGGGTGACCCATTGCCGTTATTGTTGTTGATCAGGGTCGATAGCAGGACGCCGTTGGCATAGATCAGGCTGCGCGCGCTGGCATTGATGCCCGTCGTGCGCGTGGCCATCGGCGATTGGGTGTCGCCGATAAAGCGTTTGCGAACCAGCACATCAGGTAGGTACTTTAGCATGTCTTCCGTGGCCATGACGTTGATGGTCTCAGAAGCCTGCCGGGCCGTGATGCTTTCGGTCGTTTGCGGCAGTTCGTACTTCTCGGCGAAAGAACGGGTCTCTGTGACCTGGGCAATTGGCAGGCTCCTTTCACCCGGCGTACTATCCGCTATGCCTTTGTCCGTGGCGAGCGTGGCCGTCACGACTGGCGTCTGGGCGTGAGCGCCGGAGGCCCCCAGGATGGCTATGGAAAGCAGGCTGCGAAGGGCAATAGATGCAGCTTCGCGTAGTGCGGCCCAATCGCGGGAGATCATTGTGGGCATAGGTGAATCTACTTGGAGTCGATCTCGGTCGTAACGCAAGTTGATATACAAGCCGGCATCTGCGGCGCCGACGCGAGGAATCGTATTCATGGTTCTCTTGGCAGTATGGAGGCGAACCGATAGTCCGCCATGTTGCGTGGGCACGCACGTTGTCAGGCGAAGCAGGTCATGCCAAGTGCAGCACTCGGGCTATCGTGCGAAGAATGCCCGGGTTGGGGGCGATTGCATCCCGCTGCAGCACCGGCCGCGCGAAAGCAAGCTGCCTGAGGTGTGGCCGAAGGACAAAGGGTACGTACACTATTGCTTCGACACCGAAAACATTGACTCGGTGTGGCCAACCACTCCGCAGAATTCTTCTGCCTCAGTATTGCTCGATGTTTCGTCTCAGCGTTTCCCTCCCGCTCGGATGATGGCCGCGGGAGGTTTTTCAACCATCCATTAGTTAGTTGCGTCGTTTGCCACTAACCACTACTGTGCCATGGGCTGGCGCGCAACGATGCCCGACTTGGATACCACCACCAGATTCTTGCCTTGGAAAATCGCGGACGTCATCGCCAAGCGGTCTTCACGCTGCGTCGCGGTGAAACTACGCCCGTAGTCCTTACTCTGTAGGATCACCCCGTCTAGACCTACGGCAACTACGTGCCCGCCCGCTTCAGCGATCCCTGTCAACGAACTATGAGTGCCGGTTTCGACGGCCTTCCATGATTGGCCATCGTCGTCGCTTCGATAGAGCGAGCCTCGCAGTCCGCCGACCAGCAAACCACCGTCGCTCAGCGCGATCCCGCTCCATAAGGATCCCTTGTAGCCCGTGTTGACATAGGTCCATGTGGCGCCATGATCCTCGGAGCGCAATACGAATCCGTGCTCGGCGGCAATGAATGCCGTCCCTCGCTGGCTCGCGAAAATGGAAAACAGGTTTTTATCTGCCCGGCCATTGTCAGGGAGAGGCGGCAATGTCCCTGCCTGCCACGTGGCGCCTCCATCGTTTGTCGTCAGCAAAAGCGACCACAGTCCGACGGCAATGCCATGCTTGCTGTCGCTAAAGTAAATAGAAAACAACGGCCGATCGATGTTCGTATCGCTTCGTTGCGTCTCCCAGGTTTCACCGCCGTCCTCCGTATGGAGAATGGTGCCCCAGTGCCCTGCAGCCCAACCTAGGCGCGCGTCCACAAACGCAACCGAAGTCAGGGTGGTATCGGTCGGGACACGCTTCGCTTGACGATAGCTTTTCCCGCTGTCATCCGACAATAGGATGACGCCGTTGTTTCCAACCGCCACAATCCGTTCACCAGCCACACCTTGTGCCAGCAGCATCTCGCTGGATGCGTAGGGATCCGGCACTGCAGAGTGAACTTTAACCAGTGTGTTCCCCTGCTCAGATCTCGCCACACCGGCGAGGCTAAGGAGGGTGAACGCGGCCGCGATGCCAGATTTTAAAAGGTTCTTTAGCTGCATAGTCGTCCTTTCTACTTAATGCTCAAACAATCCAAGCGCCCTAACGGGGGATTTGCGCGGGAACAGCCGCTCAAGCCACACCGCCAGCGCCGGCAACGCGGTCATCGCCATCACGAGATTGACCATAAACATAAACGCGAGCAACTTACCCATGTCAGCCTGAAACTTAAGCGCGGAGAGCGACCATGTCGCTACCCCGACCGCCATTGTGATCGCCGTAAACACCGTGGCTACGCCAACCTCGAGCATGGCATGCTCCGTCGCTTTAGTGATCGATTGACCATCGGCCAGATGCCGCTGCAAGCGGTTGTATATATAGAAGGCGTAGTCGACACCGATACCTACCGCGAGCACCATCACCGGCAAGGTTGCCACAGTCAATCCGATTTTTAGTTCTTTCATGAACCAATAACCGATGAAGGTTCCAACTGTCAGCGGCAAGCAGCATGCAATCACGGCCCTAAAGTCGCGATAAACTCCAAAGACGAGGACGACGATCGCCGCATACACGTACAGCATCATCGGCAGTTCGCTCCGCTCGACTTCGTCGTTGACTGCGGCAAGAACACCCGCGTTTCCGCCTGCAAGGGCAACCTGCACCCCCTCCACCTTATCGGCTTCACTGAAATGCCTGACCTCGTCGATCACGCGGTTGATCGTCGTTGTCTTATGGTCACTGAGGTACAGGTTCGCTGCGATCATGCTGCAATCCTTTCGCATGTATCCGTTAGCGCGCCCAATCTCAGCCGAGAGTGCACCATAGTTTTCCGGGTCGACGGGAATCACGTACATCTTCGGGTTGCCTTCGTTGTAGCCCTCGTTGTATGTGCGCAGCATGGTCGAGTAGCTGTCCACCGAAATCACATCTTTGACATGACGCATACGGCTGACGAATCGATCCTGATACAACCCGAGCGCGGGATTTCCGCACGAATCGGCAGGCGCAACGAAAAATACGGTCAGCCAATCAAGCCCGGTGTTGTAGTTGTTCGTAATCGAGACTGCATCTCGATTGAATCGTGCGTCGGCGCGAAGTTCTGGGGCGCCAGGCTCCACCGTGCCAATTACGCGCCCCTGACTCTGCCAGACTGCCAGCCCGAACACGATCGAGACTGCGACGAGGGTAAACGCCGCATTCCGAGGCTCCGCAACACGGGCAATTTGCTTGAGCCACTTTGCGCGTGACTCTCTGGTACGCATGGCGCTTAACGCATATGTCTGCGAAAATTTGAGCCTCGAGGCGGCCAGCGGCAGCATGACCAGATTGGTGAGGATCTTATATCCGACCCCGATTGACGCGGCGATGGCCAACTCCCGCACCATCGGAATTGGAATAAGCGCCAACGTGATAAACGACACAAACGCGGTTACGAGCGCGAGGGTGCCAGGAATCAGCAGACCCGTGAAGCTGGATCTCGCTGCGGCTTCCGTCGATTTGCCATGCGAGAGTTCCCGGACGATGTGGTTGATCTGCTGGACGCCATGCGAGACACCGATCGCGAACACAAGGAACGGCACCAGAATGGCCAACGGATCGAGACCGTATTGGAGCAAATGCAGTGTCCCGAATTGCCAGACAAGTGACGTCAGCGAACAGAAAACAGGCAACAGCGTCAAGCGTACCGAGCGACAGTACCAATAGACCGCAGCCGCAGTGAGCAGCAGTGCTATTCCACAAAAGGCTAGCACGCCTTTTGCCCCGTCCGCGATGTCACCGATCTGCTTCGCGAACCCAATAATCTGGATCTCATAGTTCGCGTCCTCAAAGGGCTTGCGAACCTGCTCTTCGAGCACGCGATTGAACGCGACGTAATCCAGCTTGTTTCCGCTTGCATCATATTCGTTCAGATCGGCGACGATCATCGCGCTCGACTGATCCCGTGAGATGAGGCTACCAATGAAGCCTCCCTGGCTCGCGGCCTGTTGGATGCTTCTAATCACGCTATCGTCAAGCCGATCCGGCGTGACCGTCGACGGTATGAGCGGATCTGCGCGAAATCCATCCTCCGTTATCAGATTGACAAAAGAATTGGGCGTCCACAACGATTGAACGCTAGGTCGTGTCACATTAGGCAACGCGATGACCGCTTGCGTCACGCTGTAGAGGCGACCCAAGGCATCGTCATTCCAGATTGTGCCATGCTTAGCTTTCACAACCACAGTAAGACGATTCGCGCCAGTGGCGTCGCTCTTGTATCGATTGAAGATCTTGATGTACTCGTGGCCAACTGGCATCTGCTTCTCGAAGCCCGCATCAATTCGTAGCTTCGATGCGAAGAATCCCATGATGACGGTGAACACCATTAGTGACACCAGGATCAGCGTCCGATGCTTGAAGATGAACCGCTCAACGTACTGTAGTGAAGTGTTGATAAAGCCTGTGGCGCCGCTGTGGCGGTTACCTGTTTGCATGATATAGCCTGCACTTTAAGTTGCGGGGGCGCCCGTCTCATGCCACTGCTGCGGACGGACCTTGTCACATTGTTCTGCCAGCGGAGGGTCTCCGGGACGCATCGTTGTCTATCCGGAACCCGGATCCAAAAGTAGTTGCAACGTCTTAGAAGTTTCGCGTAGCGAACACCCCGACGAAGTTCCGGTCTGCATACGCTTGCCCAACGGTCTGATGCCCGCCAAAGAATGCGGTAAAGTTAACACCTGCCTGCCATAGCGTTGGATTTTGATTGAACAATATGTAGACGTTCACGGACTTCGCGCCTTGCAAATAGTTGGCGCTGGCCGTTGGCGTATAGCCGTACACGGCATCGGTGAATGTCACCCCTGGCGTCACCTGCCATCCTGGAATCAAGCTACCGTCGTAGGTCACGTTGAAGTCGACCGTTGCCCCGACCGAGCTCGAGGTACCCTTCTCGGCAACGATCGCATACCCCGAACCCGAGCTATTGTTAAGCCACGTGTAGTACCCTGCCGCCGGTACCTGTTGCACAGTTGTACCATTGGGAGTTCGCGTGATACCTCGTGTGCTGACTCCGGGGTAATAGATCCAGGTCAATTCGGCCGTGAACGTGGCGGTATTGGCAGCGATCAGATTAAGGAAAGGGTAGTTACTCGGCGTAAGACTCAACTGGCCATTGATAGCGTACTGAAACTTCTTTTTGTCGACCCACTGCTGGCAGGCCCCAGAGACCCCGTTCGTATTTGCATCAAGGGGACCACCCGCCCCATAACAGCCTGAGAGAGATACTGCATCGCGTGGCCTGTAAGACAGCTCTGTCCCGATAGCCCAGTCGCCCAGTGAGAAATTGGCGCTGACGCCGAAGAGTTGCCGATCTTCGAGGTAGGAAAACTGTGCCGATCCGTTCGAAAGAGCTTGCACGACCGGATTTTTGTCCGTGTAATTTTCGTAATAGAAACCGAACATCACATCCACACTGCGCGGACGGTAACCCACCTTCACACCGTATTGAGGTCGGTATTTCGCGGGAAGGGCGGTGCCGACCGGGATCCCGAGCGAGTAGTAAGGCGCGCCAGCATAAAGCCCGTTGACCAGCCCAGAGTTGATGCCTGATACGGTAGACGCATTACCGCTACGGCCCCCGGCTATCGTCGCGCCGTCCAGACCCCCAAGGTTGCCGTTGTTCGTGTTGATCGTAGACGGTCCGGCGCCGCGCCCCAATATATCCAAAGTTGACCAATATGAACCCACCGCAGGAATCCGATTGCTGTTCCAGCCAAACTGGTAGTACACCTCGGTACTGAATCCGTTCGGAAGACCGGATGCGAAGCTCAGCATTGGGGCCGGAATCAATGCTGTCTTAAGCTGCGTACCCGGAATCAACAATTTCTGGATGTCAACCGAATTGGTCGCATTGATGCCACCGGAGGCGAAATAGCTCTCGCCCCAATTAACTACCTGATTGCCAAGGCGAAAGTGAGCCGGGTTACCCGCCAACGAAAAGTCTTTTTGAGCCCACAGATCCAAGAGCTGCGCGTTATACACAGTTTGTGCTTTGGCCGAACTCGAAAGCGATGTCCGATCTGTATCTCCCGCAAGGAAATCGTACATGGCTGTGCCGCGGACCATGAACTTTAGTCCGTTGCTCGGCATTGTCATGAGAAGTTCGCTGGTTGCGCTTGTGTAAGTGCTGAACGGCTTTCCCTTGCGATAGTTTAAATCTCCGTCGTCACCAGAGCTCCACTGACCAATGTTTGCCGCAGCCCCGCACGAGCCAGAATTGGGATCGCCAGTAAGTGAGCAACTGGGGCTCTTGGTCCGAATACCTGCACCAGCAGTCAAATTGGATACCCACGATCCCTTTAGATCTTCAAATCCCGTTGAAAAATCATAAGCGTGTACATTTTTTATCTGTGTTGCCAGAACTGCAAAAAATACAACTACGGTTAGAGCATTTACCCGGGTTTTCATACGAATTTCCCTGAAATACTTCGTGGGGCGCGACTAGGTGCGCCGGTCTCCTAGAACAAAAGTCCTTATCGTTCACTGCGCGCCTGAAGTGCGTCAGGGGAATAAAATGACATATCGAACTGAGCTCCCTTTCCATCCTGGAACCAGGTTATGGCCTTCCCATCTACAGGCCTACCATCAACGAGATAGCGCCCGGTTGCGGTGTCATATTGCATGAGCACGGTCGCAGCGCAGGCACCGATCTCCCAGACGGGAATGGGATGTTCCTCGGCGACCTTCCAGATTTTCCCGGCCGAATCGTATGAGTCGCCGGCAAGCGCAATCCAACTATCCTCATCGAGATACAGGGTACGTTTTGCACTGATATTCCGCATGCCGGACTTGACCGTACCCGCTATCTCCAGGACGCGATGTAGCTCATATCTGCGAGCGTCTGGATTCACCGAATTTGGCCCCATAAGACTGCTGATCTTCGCGTTGTCGTTGTAGATCGCAAAGGTGTTATAGGGAACGTAGATTTCCCTTTTTCCAACGATTTTCCAGTCGTAACGATCCGGGTTCCCGTTGAAGATGGATACCTGATCATTCAGATACTGATTTTCATACCCAATCAGCGGTGCATCGTGATCGTAGGTCGGCATGCGTCGTACCCGGCGTTGGCCAACGAAATAGAAGAAGGAGTCCGGAGACTTGCTGAATGACAGCGTTTGCGTAAAGCCCTGACCGGCAAGCGCAGCCGGCGTATCCGTTCCGACCCACGTCGCGGAGTAGACGTCATTCACGCTGCTTGGAGTTGCTGTGCCTTTGGCTGCCCAAGGAAAGTACGCCTTCGCTGGTCCGGCTACAATGACAGGGTCCGAACTACCCATACGCGGAGAAATGTAGGTCATCTGGCTAGGCGCGTTCATGCCCACACCTTGATAGCGGGTGAGAAAGTTCCAGACTGCTTCGATACCACTCGACGGCTTAGGGAACGGCACACCTGGCAAATTGGCAATCGCGAGTGACGTACCGTCTGACGCGATCTTCGCCTGACCGACGTTCTTTGCGGTATTCGCCGCTACAAAATCCGGCACTGCACAGGTCCGATGGGTCGGATAAACATCCATCCGATAGCCCTTGTTTTGCTTGATTTGAAGTTGCTGCCCTGGCGTCAGGTGCTCTGCGTATTTATCGACGTTCGATGTGTCAATCGAAAATAGGGGCTTTTCGTTCTTGAACGGGGAGTACTTGGCCCGATCTGCGCCCACTGTCCAACCGCTCGGGGTGGGCATTCCACCTGTCCATTCTGGGATCGTTCCAGAACTGTTTCCAGCTCGTTCCCCGCCCATCGGGGTTAAATCGTGTCCGAGCGTTGTGTTGTCTGCAGCCATGGATGACACAGAAAATACCAGTGCGCCTGCTGCTCCGACTAATATGGTCCTCATAAATACATGCTTGAAGATTTTTTTTGTATTTAATTTGACATTTTCTCTGATATTTGTTTCATCCGAATTAATATAATCACTATAATATTTTTTATTATCCGTCGCAATCCGACATATTTTGGCGTTTTTCATGGTGATGGTAGCTAAATAAGATGAATGGATCCTCGACGAGTGTTCCGCCATATGACACATCGTGTGATGTACTCGATCGATCGCCCAGAATTAATGTGCAATCAAACATTTCATGTGAAATGTTTGATTGTTGGAATGCTAGCGAAATGCGTGCCAGGCCGATATCCACGAGTTTTCAATGAGTTCAGTGTTTTTCAGGTCGAGCATGGCTGCCTTTTGGTGCGGAACGCATGGCGTTAGTGCTCCAGTAGGTCTTCCTGGTGCACATCGGGAGTGTTCTGCGGAGTGATAACCAGGCCCGTTTTTTGTTGTCAACGGGGGAATGTGTTGAATCAGGAAGACCGGAAACGGTCCAAAATATTGGAAACGGGTGCGCATGGGGGCGCATGAGAATAACGAATCGACTGATAAGATCGGGACCTACTGTGCGCGCGCGCTGGCGAACGTCTAGCGCAAGACGCCGGAGGCCCGGAATAACTAGTCAGCTGCGGCTCCAAGAGCAATCTGTGCGGGATCCGCCAATCGGAATGGAGCGCCCGCTGCGCATGTACTTCATCCACACTGCTTCAATCCAACCGAAGAGGTCTGCGAGAAGGCCTCATACAGCAGTGTGAGGCTGCGCGCGTCGTGGGCATTGGTCATGAGGCGCGAGCTGATTCCCGATTGCTGCGACACTGCTGGCGTTAAGGCGGAGCATATCGCGGCTCCGTCAATTCAACGAAAGATGGACGCAGGGCCGGCCGGGGGGCGACGAAGGCTCATGATGCAGTTGGCGAGTTCATGGCAAGTTCGGTGAAACGATGCTATGCGGAGGAAAACTGAGGCGAGGTGCTGGCGATAGGGGAGGCGCATAGGAGATGCCGCTTGAGAGCGAAATGCTGCCGGATCGCCGATTACTGATGAATGCCCTATTGGATGAGCTGTCTGCAGTTGATGCCACATTCGTGCAAAATCTGTGCGCCAGCCAGGTACGTGCGAAAGTCCATCCGCCGGCGTACTGCCCGGTGGGCGATTCGCTCCGTGCCCTCGAACTGCGCCAGCAGCTGGTCGGCGGATTCGCCACAATTGAGTAGAACGGCGACTCCGCAACCATGCTCAACGATACGAGCCAGGCTGCGGTCCAGACTCCCGGGGGGCGTGGACTGGTTGACTTCAAGCAAGTCGACGACAGACAGCGATTCGTGTAGGGCTACAGGCACAACGTCATCGGCTTTCCAACAACCATGCACCAGCGCCAGGTGCATGCCCTTGCCAGGCTGATCTCGGTAGACGTGGCCCACGAATTGACCCCAGTGGGTCTGCAGTGTGCGGCCCCCAATTCGCTTGATAAGCGACTCACGGAGACTGCGGTACTCGATGAGGCCGGCGATGGTACCGATCTTTAGGCCATGATGGGCTGCGAACTGACATAGATCCGGCAGGCGCGCCATTGTGCCGTCCTCATTCATTACCTCGCAAATGACGGCGGCCGGGCTGCAGCCAGCCAAGTGCGCCAGGTCGGAGCCGGCCTCGGTATGGCCAGCTCGAATCAGCACGCCCCCATCTACCGCCTGCAGCGGAAAGACGTGCCCGGGTTGGACGAGGTCCTCCGCACGCGCGTCGGGGGCCACCGCCACCTGCACGGTGCGCGCGCGATCCGCAGCCGAGATGCCGGTGGTAACACCCTCCGCGGCCTCGATCGAAACGGTGAAGGCGGTCCTGTGCCTGGCGCTGTCGCGCTGGGTCATGGGCGGCAAGCGCAGGCGCTCGCACATCTCGCGCGAGAGGGTCAGGCAGATCAGGCCGCGCGCGTGGCGTGCCATAAAATTGATCGCCTGCGGCGTGATATGGTCGGCGGCGATGATGAGATCGCCCTCGTTTTCGCGGTTTTCTTCGTCGACCAGGATCACCATGCGGCCGGCGCGGATGTCGGCGATAATCTCTTCGGCTGGCGAGATAGCCACGCCTGCAGAGTTGATGTTGTGGGGGACGCTCATGTCATAACTCCTGGATAGTCAACCGCGTGTCGACAAAGCAAGCACCTCTCAGGTGCTACGGACTTTCCTTCCGTGCGGTCTTGGTAGCGTCTCGCCTGTCGTGCGCATTTAAGGGACGGGCGATAGCGCAGGACGTTTGCGCGATTGGCATGACCTGCATGCATTTTTTTCCATAATGAAGCTAGCAACCCATTAACTACAGGAAGTGAACTCAATGCATAATTCCAACCGCTGCCCGCTGCCCGCTGCCCGCTGCCCGCTGCCCGCTGCCCGCTGCCCGCTGACGGTCGTAAAGGAATGCAAGCTAGCCCGCGGCACCAAATCGCGCCTCCGGTGTACTTCCACTTGGTGACAGGTGCCGGTTTTCATATTCGTCATATGCTCCAATTTGTGCCAAGATCTCGCTGTTTCGCGTAGATAATGATTAATCTATGCATCGCGCTGCCTCGATAGTTTGGGGGAGAGGGGTTGAGATATCAACCTCACATCGGCCTCGGCCAAGGAGGGAGCGCCACGGGACAAAGAAGGAGCTTTTTACACCCCATGAAGAATGCACCGGGTCGGAGCTGATCTGCCAGATTTTCATCTGGCTTAGTTGGAGAAGATCAAGTGGTGAGCCGATGTCCATTCAGGCGAGCCTTTTTCAGGTTACGGTATCGAGTTTAATTGGAGATTTTTGGATATGCGAAGTGCAAGCGGTAAACCCGCATATGGAGAAGGAAAACAAGCTTTGATTGAAGCTGCGATTCGTTTGGTCGCTCGAGAAGGGCTTGGTAAGTTGACGAATCGGTCTCTGGCCTCTGAAGCCGGCGTTACCAGTGGAGCACTGCAGCATCATTTCAGATCTGTTCATGAGGTGGTAGATAGTGCGCTTGAGTACTGCATGAATAAATCGCGAAAATCTGCAAAGGAATCGCATTCGGTCTCGGATTTTCTCGAGGCCATCTTCAGTGACATGCTGGAACAGCCAGAAATTGCGCAATTTCAAGTGGAAGTATTCATCGCCGCCCGTCTCCGACCAAAACTTTCTGTGCTGGTCGCGAGGCATCAAGAATCGTATCGGGAGATATCTCGTGAGGTGCTTGGTGCTTCGCGCATTGCTTACGATGAGGGACTTATCGAGATCATCATGGCAGCAGTCGATGGCATTGTCTTTCAATCCGTAGTATTTCGAGAAGATGAGAGTCAGCGCTCTCGAACGAATCAGCAGATCGAAGCACTGAATCAGATCATTTCCAGCTATTCCCTATGCCACGTTAGTTGAAGCAAATCATATCCTTTATTAAATATCCAGCGAGGAGAATGGGAATTGGGTACTAATATGGAGATACTCACAGCAAAGGTGCTCGCCGCAGATGCGCGGGAAGGGCGGCAGTGACAGTCAGAAACCCTACTAGTAGCAGTACCTGCAATCCGACTGCGAGTTGGTAACCTCCCGCCGGGTCATCAACACCAAGCCGAGCAAAGAACAGCCCACCTAGTGCCGCAATACCGGCCGCGGAGGAGACTGACTGGACGGCGGCGAGCGTGCCGGCCCCGGAGCCGGCCTCATTGCTGTCTACTGCGCTGATGACAATTGTGATGAGCGATGCGATGATCATCCCGCCGCCCACGCCTGAGAGCGTGAGCGCTGGTATCAGCCGTTGCAATTCAAAAGGACTGTTGGCCAAAGTGAGCCATAGCCAGACGGCGGCGGCGATCTGGAGCAATGCGCCAATCTGTAGCACCCGCTTACCGATGCGCTCCAGCAAAAATCCACCGGCGAGCGCTGAGCCGACGAGGGTTCCGATTGCGAGCGGCAGTGCGGCGAGTCCGGATTGGCCTGGGGTAAAGCCGTGCCCGAGTTGGAGAAACAGCGTGAGCACGAGTTGCGCGCCCATGAATGCTGAGAAGAACAGTGCCATCGCAGCTATCCCGCCAGTGAACGCGGGCTTTGCGAAGATTCCCGGCTCGACAAGCGGGACGCGGCCACGGCGCAGGCGAGCGCGCTGCTGGAGAGTGAACGCAAATAGGCCTACGCCTGCTGCGGCCAGGCTTGCCCAAGTCCACAACGGCCAGCCGGTGTCCTGCCCCTGGATGAGCGGCAGCACAAGCATCCCTGATGCCGTCGCGATGAGCAGGGCGCCAGCGATATCGATGTCGCCAGTGTGTGCCTGCGTGCGTTCCTGGGGCAAGAAGCGCCACCCGATCGCGAGCGCGACCAACGCGATCGGCACGTTGACCGCGAGCGCGAATCGCCAGCCGAGTCCGAAAAGATTGGCCTGGACAATGCCGCCCCCGATCACGGGCCCTGCGACTGCGGCCACGCCTAGCACAGGTCCAAAGATCGCTAACGCCTTCGGAAGCTCATCCGGCTCGAACACCTCTCGCAGTAGCGCGAATCCCTGCGGCAGCAGCAAGGCGCCCGCGGTGCCTTGCAGGAAGCGGCCCGCAATGAGCAAGTCAATGGTTGGCGCGGCCGCGCACAGAATCGATGCTAGCGCGAAAGCCGTCAGGGCTGTCAGGAACATCTGGCGCCGGCCGTAGATGTCGCCGAGCCGGCCCCCGACGACGAGCCCAGCGCCCATGGCAAGGGCATATCCGCCGATTGCCCACTGCAGTTGAGTCGAGCTGGCGCTGAAGTCGTGCTCGAGCGCGGGGCCGGCAACGTTGATGATGGTCGCATCCAGAACGTCCATGACCTCGCCAGCGAGCATGACTACGAACACCAGCCATCGATAGCGATAGCGTGCGGGTATCCTTGTGGATGACGGAAAGGCGGCAACGTGAGACATCTATACTCCTGTTAGGATCGAGAGAGGAGGAAGAAGGGGCTCGCTGGGACGGCCAGTGCTAGGCTGCTTGGAAAAACTCGTACGAGCGTGGGGGGCCAAGCACGGTCGGTCTATGCCGGGCGCAGGGTATGTTCGAGGGGGGGAGATCGGCAGCCCCGCGAGCGCGATGACGATCGTCGGGGACGCTCCCATGAGTCCTTCAGGCAGCCATGAGCACTAGGGACAGTCCCATGAGCAGCGGCTCGAAAGCCGCCACGTTTTCCGCGAGGGTGTTCTGTGGTCGGGATCGCAAGACCACGGCCGTAAGGACTATGCCGGCGACCAGCAGCGCAGTCGAAGGCAGGACAATCGCCCAGGCATTATCACCAACCGACAGAAGAGCCATCTGATGGTGATGGTGGTGCTGCTGCTGCAGGGTGTCGGCCGTGTTCATCGCTTCTTGGTGGCGTAAGATCAGTCCGGCCATCGCAACGGAGGCAACCGTTCGGAAAACCCGCAGCGCCGGATCATAGACAGCTTGACCCGGCCATCCGGCCACGCCGGCCCAGACTCCAGTCCCGACGATCAGAATGGCCACGAAGGACAGTGGCATAACATGCGTGTAAGCTGCGTCGATCATGCCGATGACCATCACGAAGGCGCACACGATGCTGGCCACCGTCCGGCATTTGTCCAGCAAGGCACATGAGGATGCGCAGATCATGACGAGTAGCATGGGAATTGCGGGCATCGTGTTCATGCTGCGGCTTCCAGAGACCGGAACCGCGACCCGTGGAACACCAGCGGCTCCAATTCGGTGGCGGTGCGAATCGATTGCACTTCGAGTAGAACGACCTCGTGATCGCCTGCGGGATGTTCGGCATGGATGGCACATTCGAACGACAGCGCGGCATTCTTGATGAAGACCGATCCCGAATACGTCCTCTCGATGTCGACGCCGGTCCAGCGTGCGTCCTTGTCCCTGCTTGCAAGCTGCCGACAGATAGTTCCCTGATCGGCAGCAAGAATCGAGACACCTATCGTCCTGGCTGCGCGTAGCAGCGGCCATGTGGTGGATTGACGCTGGACTGCGCAGGAGACCAGGGGCGGAGCGAGGGAGATTCCTACGCTGAAGGTGGCGACAAGAAGAACGTGGTCCACGCCATCCACGTGTGCAGCGAGCGCTGCCAGACCGGATGGGTATTGGGCGAACGCCTTTCGCAGAGCGACCTCGTCAGAGATACAAGGTGCGGTTATCATACTTCGTTTACTCCTTATCGAGTTCCCGTGAACGCAAAGGACTCGGGAAATGAAGACCGGCGGCGGGTCGCAATTGCAGGATGCGGCACCACCAATACGTGCTTCACGTGTGGTGACTGGATAGGGTTTTGCATTTACGGGCGGGCCCAGTCCGCAGTGCCTAACCGCGCAATTTCGCACGACGAGGCGCTGCGGCGCGCCGGCAGGAAACACCGCCGGACGAGAACGCTCCTGCAGGTCACTTGCCGTGGCTACAGTCCTTCTTGGGCGAGCAATGCGCTGCCTCTGTCGGGGGCACGTCGAGGGTGGGATTGCGCTCGAAGAAGCCGGACGGGAGCAGGGCGACTTTGGCATGGTCTACCGGCATGACGGGCCAGTCCTCGGAGCGGGGAAAATGGGTGAGGCCGAATGTGTGCCAGACCACGATGTCCTCATCTTCGACAGACTCATTGCGCGCCGCATACTGCGGCAGGCCCGTGCCTCCGGGACTCTGGTTTACAAGATAGCCAGCCGGCCAGTTTTCGTCGCGCCGGTACTTCGTGACCCACAGGCTCTTTGTGGCGAACTTCGCTCGCTGGGTGATTCGCGCATCGGGGCTGGACAGCAGCAGCGGATTGCCGGCAGTGTGCAACACATACGATGGTGCCTGGCCGAGCCGGTTTTTTGTCTCGCTGCTGGATATTCTCCAGATTCTCCCTTTCTCGTTGGCCGTGATACGCTGAGCCTCGCCTTCAGTCCTTAGGCGAGTGATGTTGCGCTCGAAAGCGCCGCCCCAGATGGGCTGGGTGCGATCCATCTCGATGGGCTTCGCCTCGATTTCATCAACCGAGTTGCGCGTTCCGTCGATGGTTGTATCTAGCCTTAGGCTGAAGAGGTGCTGGTGGGCGGTACCGGCTAGGCCCGGTGCTACCAGGGGCGCCGGATGCGGATCGCTGTCGCGAGCGCCGGCTGTGACGACTAGGCCATTGGCCTTCACTTCGAGCTCAATCTTGCCGTCGAGGTAGAAGTGCCAGTAGAAGCCGTAGTCATAGTTGCCTGCGGTCAGGAAACACGAGACGACCAGGCGACGCTGTCGACGGACGTCGCTATGGCTGTGGTCGAACGGGTCAGTATGCTTCCACAACACGCCGTAGTCTTCTTCATGGATGCAGATCCCATTTGGGACCACAACTGGTTGGCCCAGATCATCGGCAAAGACGACATCCTTGTAGACAATTTCGCCAAGACAGTCGCAGCCCAGCTTCAGGGAGTTGGCGAAGCGCCCGAACTGGTACTCGCCTGCATCGAAGTAGTTGATCCAGCCCCGGGTCGGCGAGAAGTCGCCGTAGTTAACCACCATTTCCGCCACGGATGCGCGGTAGAGGATGGGACGCTTCGTGCCCTTGTCCTCATAGGAGACCTGGTGGATGGTTAGCCCTTCGCGGGCGTTGTATCCGATGCGGAAGTTCCAGTTCTGCCAACTCATCTCGTTGCCGTCTAGCGTGAAGCTCACGCCCTCCGGTTGCGAGATGACGATCGGCTTGAGGCCTTCGCGTGGTGCAGGCAACGATTCCGGTGTGTGGATTTCACCCGACTCGGTGGGAATGGCGTAGGGACCCGTGTCGATCACACGGAGGACCTTGCGGTGGGTCAGATCGATGTCCACACGCAGGCCTTCGATCGGGTGTCCCCAGAAACTGGCCAAGGTACCAAATTCAGCCGTCGGGGCCAAATAGGGAACCACACGGGAGATACGGATGCCAACTTCATCCGCGTAACCGAAAGTGCCACCGGCGAGCGGCAGGCAGCGAACTCGCTCTAAATCCGTCACCCCGTGGGCGAGCAGCGCCTCCTGAACCGACGGGTCCTCTAGGGCAATAGACCCGGACTCCATGACATCCTCGAGAAGGAATGGGCCCGTGCCTTCGGCCACCTGGTCGATCTCGCGGCGCTCAACGAGGCTGCCTGTCGTGACATCGGCACACACGTATTCGAGTTTCCCCGTCACGGTGTCATAGAGCACGGCCGATACTTCGCGCGCGACGACATCGCCTGCCTTGAACTTCAGGACGTCGGACTTGTGAGGCTCCCTCAGGAGGACATAGCCGAAGCGACTCGCTTCGCTGGCGATCTCCGCTTCGTGGACGATTTCCTTGAAACGGCGAATCTCCGCGGTTGTCAGCGTATCAAGCGGATGTTTGGGGATATCTGTCACAATTTGATCGTCTTTCGATTTCGTCATGATTTCAGTAATCATCAAATGAGGTGAAGGGATTCCCTGAGGGACTTTCCGCGATATTCCGTTCGTGTTACGCCAGCTTTCTGAAGGGCAGGTACCAGCCGGTTCACTACGTTGTCGAGATAAGTTCCCGTGAGCTTGCTGCCATGGATAATCATTACGCCGTCGCCGCCAACTTCATCCATGGTTTCGATCATGCTCTGCGCGATTTCCTCGGGCGTTCCATACCATCCGGTGCTACCCCCCGCAATGAACTGGATGACGGCCTCTCGCAGGCTGATTCCTTGTCGGCCCAGGTTCTGGAATTCCTGGAACATGCCGGTATGGCCCGACGGCGCAATATCCGAAGGAAATGGCTCATCCAAGGGAAATTGGTAGAGATCGAGATTGAAGGTCGCCGACATAAACGCCAGTGCGTAATCCACCTGCGCGTCGGTCAACCGCCGCGGAGTTGACGGATCGACGTCGTCGGGACGAAAATCCAGGAACGAAGCAAACATGATCTTGACATCGTCGGGATTTCGTCCGAATTTCTCAGCTCTCGCCCTGATGTCATTGCGATACTCCTTCATACCTGCCGAGCCGCCCTCGGCAGGTGCGAAAACGAGATCGGCGTGCTTGGCGGC
Source organism: Cupriavidus sp. GW822-FHT03E04 (assembly GCF_058801495.1). Taxonomy (NCBI): domain Bacteria; kingdom Pseudomonadati; phylum Pseudomonadota; class Betaproteobacteria; order Burkholderiales; family Burkholderiaceae; genus Cupriavidus; species Cupriavidus sp. GW822-FHT03E04. The sequence goes on along the minus strand of NZ_JBXANI010000030.1, from coordinate 75,189 downwards.
AAAATCCCGGCCCCGGTCGGAGGAGCCGGCCTGCACGATAAGGGGATGGCCTTGCGGTGACGGCAGGACATTCAGCGGGCCACGTACCGAGTAGTATTTTCCCTTGTGGTTGATCTCACGGACTTTCGAAGGATCCACATAGGTATTGGCCTCGATGTCGCGAACCAGCGCGTCAGGTTCCCATGCGGCCCACAGTTTCTTCGTCACATCCAGAAACTCGTCGGCCATTTCATAGCGCACCTGGTGCGGGGGCAGATCCTCCATGCTGAAGTTTTGAGCGGCCGTTGTCTCCCCAGATGTCACGACATTCCAACCCACGCGCCCTCCGGACAGGCTATCGACCGTCGAGAGCTGGCGGGCGAGGATAAAGGGGGGATAGAAAGTTGTCGATGCCGTGGCGACGAGGCCGATGTGTTTCGTTGCGCCCGCCAGCAGCGGCAGCAGCGCCAACGGATCATGCTTTGGAGAATAGATGTTGAAGCGCAGATCGATATCCATCTTGCCACCGACCTGGCTTGAGACTGTCGAGGTGTCTTCAAAAAAAATGAAATCGAACTTTGCAGCTTCCAGCTTCTGAGCAAGCTCGACGTAGAATTTTCCATCCCACCATCCATCACCGTTGAGCCGATCGCTGGTGGCCTGCCAGGACGGTGGGCCGAAGGATGCGAAGAAACCGAGATTAAATTTTTTGTGTGACATATGTGCTTCTCTGAGTGTTTGCGTTCTTGCAGCCGGCGAGAGGCATTGAATGATGGACTCGCCGGCGGTTAGCGACGCTAGCAGGCCGTTCTCCGGGAAATCAGTTCAGCCAAGGACGTCGGTCCATTCCCTGATCTCGTGTGAAGCGACGATGCCGCCCTTGACGAATGGATCGTTGGCAACAAAGTCCTCAGCGGCATCTTTACTGGTGAAAATCCCCATCGATCCCTGACCGATCAAATCCGCAAAGGCGCCAAATGAAATCAACTTGCCTTGCTCATGGAATGACTGAGCGTGCTGCAGGTGAGAGGGAAATAGCTCCGAAGCCGCGGCCTTTCCCATAGCATTTGGATCGGGCTTATAGAAAATTACATACTTGATGGTTGCCATGCTGCTTTGCACCTCTGTTAAGGAGAAAATGGAACTGGCCGTTCATGCGAATGAATGGCCTCTCATCAATCCGCATCCATCAAACATTTCATTTGAAATGTTTGATGGATGCTATGAGAGCAAGCTGTATGCCAGGTGCATCCTGCCGATTTCGCCCGAAATTCGGTCTTTTCGGAGGGCGGGACGACCACTTCTTTATGCGTCACGCACGAAATTGGTGTCGAAGGACGTGTTTTGGTGCGTGTCGGCAACCGGTTTGCGGATGGATAGCCCTCCATGGGCATTGGTCTTCCAGTGATACCGCGTGCCGAAGCTGCGAGGTCTCGTTGACTTCATGGACCACCGGACTTCGCAAAGCGTCCTTAGCAACCAGTACTTCAAATCAATTGCCAGCGTTGCAGCCTGAGCTTTCAGGACACACCACTACCCGCGCACCGTCGCGGCGTTATGTTGCCCAAGCCGCTGTCCGCGAGCCGGCCTCGATGGCGGCTGGCCGAACCCTATTCAGTCTTCGATCCATACGCCTAAAGCGGGGCAAAGCGGCGACGCGATGAACGCATTCACGGGCAATGGGGGGACGCCGTCGTTCGTCGTGAGATCGGAGATGGTCATTGAGCACGGCAGTTCGGATTTGCAGAAGGGCGTGCGCTTGCGACGGGCGTCGGGCCATCGGTTGCCGCTAACAAAGCGCTTGCTGACCACCAAGCTGACGGGGCAGTCGAATGGAAGTGACTTTTCCGCCTCGATGCTGCGGCGGAAGCTGGAGGGCGGCATCTAGGTGCCATGATGGCGTGTCGAAACGCCATCGCGTCCACAGGAGGGGAAGCCCATCTCCGTTGTTACCGTGGATATAGATCTCGCCAAAAGCGTGTTTGCTGTTCACGGTGTCGATGCGGCAAAAAAGGCACTTATCGTCAATCTGTCAGTAACGACCATGCCAATCGCCGAGTTACCACCTTGCTGGATCGGCATGAAGGCTTGCTCGGGCGCACATGATTGGGCTCCGCTATCTCGCTAGCGAGGTCATACCATCAAGCTGATGGCGCCCAGGCTGGTTGCGCCATACTGCATGTTCGGGACGCGTGGCAAGAACGACGCGGCCGGTGCAGCGGCGATCTGCGAGGCGGTGACCCACGCCAACATGCGTTTTGTGCCGACCATGGCCGAACACCAGCAAGCCATCCACTGACCCGCCGGAGGTCTTCTTGATTTCTCCGCAATTGGCTAGGGAAGCGATTCCCATCTCCCGTGCTGATCTCGAGGTAGGCGCATAGAAAATATGCAATTAAATCAATTACTTGCATTTTTTCAATTCTCCAGACCTAAAAAGCCGACATCATGCGGGAACGGGTTCCCAGAATGTGCGGATTCTCGGCGAGTGCAGTGACCAGTTCGGCGTGCCGCCGGAACGGCACGAAGTCGAACTCGCCGTCGGGCGGTTCATGGGGCCATTCGATCACAACGAGTTCGATCGGTCCGGTGCGAGTCATGTTGGACAGCGAGTTTGCTCAGGCGGGAGTGCGCAGTCCGGAGGATGTGATCTAGCGCTCGTCGATTTTTGCAACGCTGCAACTCTTGCAGTCTAGAGAGGCGATCGCGATGTTGCCGGAGTCGGTCGTGCGGGATCACGTCAAGGTCCGATTGCCGACAACGTTGCCGGTGGTGGGGGGATTTAAAGGCGTTTGGGGTGTTGACGCAGAAAGACGAAGCGCTTTCAGAAATCGCAGCGACATTTGTTGGACATCTTCAATGCAGAGCCGTGTCCAAAGTAACTGCCGGCTTGCCCAAGTGGCGCCGTGCGCGACGGGCTGCCAAATCAAGTTGGCCTCCTGTGATTCTCGTTGCTGGGCAAGGCGGCGATCGCTGGTCTGCAAACAGCACGAATGGGCAGCGCTTGTTCTGTGCCGGGGCATCCGAGTTATCAACGTTGGGCGCCGAGTTCACCAGAGCACTCGATTGAAATCGGGCCATCGCCTCACCTGACCGCTGCCTTGGTCGATCTGCATGAGCTGCAAGGCGCGCTCGGCAATATTGCGGACCGATTGCCGCGGCCCCTCCCAGACCTCGCCCGCGAAGCACTAAATGATCCTGACTTCCTGGGCTTGGTTGACGATGTGCAGGAGCGGCACATCGAGCATGCCCTCACCCATGGGGTGTACAGATTGAAGCCGGACGAGCTTGGTATCAAGTCACTACCGCCACGCACTGCACCATAAAAGTGCATTAATAGTCATACGGAATTCACAATGGTTGCGTAGCATTCGGCCGATCCCAATGTCCCGGGCCCTTGCGCCCGCTCCTCATGTTTCCTCCAAGTTCCCTCCGTGTCCTGACCGCCGCGCTGATCGGCGCCACGCTGCTGACCGCCTGCGGCGGTGGCGACGACGCCACCGCCACTTCGGCAGTCGCGCAGCCGCTGTCGATTCCCGCGGCGCCCAAGGACCTGGGCTTCGTCGACTCCGCACCGGTGGCAGACCAGGCCGCCGTGCTGCCCTTCGTGGACTACGCCTACACCAACCAGCGCGGCGATGCGCGCTATGCCACCAAAGAGACCAATGCCGGCGTGCGGGTGCTAAGCGGCTTCCTGGATTTGTGGAAGCCCACCACCCTGATCGTCGATGCAGGCGTCACGGCGCCCGCTAACGGCAGCTTCCCCGCGGTGGTGGCATCCAGCTGGACCGGGATCCCTGGTGACAGTACCGACGGCACCATCCTCAACGCCAGCGTGCTCGGTGCCAACATCCAGTACGTGGCCAACGTGACCGCGCAGCGCACCGCCGCGCAGGAACTGGCCGCCTACCTGGACGATCGCCGCAACAAAGGGTACAGCGTCAGCGACGGCCTGGGTCCGCTGACGGCCACTTGGCAGTCGGCCGCGCAACAGACCACCACCATCACCAGCATCGCGAGCGACGCCACCACCGTGTTGTACAACGACGGCGGCAACAATGTCGGCGTGGGTGGCAGCACCAACACCAGCTTCGGCACCGTGGTGGACTTTGTCAGCAACATCGGCGAGAACGGCTCCACTGAGCCGGCCAAGCGCTTCTACAAATACGCGCGGCCGTGGCGCTGGAGCAGCAGTGTCAATGTCGTCCCCGCGCTGGTGCCGGCCAAGAGCGCCACGCCCGCCACCGATGGCGGCTTCACCAGCGGCCACACCGCCGAAGCCGTGCGCGATGCCATCGCAATGGCCTATGCCGTACCGGAGCGCTTCCAGGAAATGGTCACACGCGGTCTGGAACTGGGCGAGAACCGCATCGTCGCCGGCATGCACTCTCCGCTGGATGTGGTCAGTGGCCGCATGCTCGGCCAGGCTACCGCCGCGGCTAGCATCGCCACCGGCGCCAACGCGGCGCGTAAGACCGCAGCTTATGACCAGGCCCATAGCACGCTGATGGCCGCAGCCAAGGCGGACACGAAGCTGGCCTTCAACGACTTTGCGCATTCCGGCACTACGGCCACGGACCGCTTCGCGGACTACACCACCAACAAGGCCAACTACAACCGCCGCATGACCTTTGGCTTCGCGCAGATCGCCGATACTACCAAGCCAGCGGTGGTCCCCAAGAGCGCCGAGGTGCTGCTGGAAACGCGCCTGCCTTACCTGGATGCTAATCAGCGCCGCGTGGTTCTTAAGACCACCGCGATGCCGTCGGGCTATCCGGTGATGGACGACGTTGAGGGCTGGGGACGCATCAACCTGTTTGCCGCAGCGGATGGCTACGGCGCGTTCAACGGTGACGTAGTGGTCAACATGGATGCCAGCCAGAGCGGCTTCAACGCGCTCGACACCTGGCGCAACGACATCGGCGGCGCCGGCAAGCTGACCAAGCAGGGCAGCGGAACGCTGCGCCTGGGTGGCCAGAACAGCTACACCGGCGGTACGCAGGCCGCGGCCGGCACGCTGCAGGCGCTCTCGGCTACAGCATTTGGCAAGGGTGACGTCTACCTTGGCGGCGGCACGCTGGCTTCCAGCGCCGACGCACAACTGGTGATCGCCGGCGCCTACACGCAGCTGGCCAACACCACGTTGCAGCTAGACTTGGGCAGCGGTGGCGCCGGCCGCGTTGCGGTGAGCGGCATCGCCACCGTGGCCGGCGGTACGCTGGCGGTGAACTTCCGCAGCGGCTTCCGCCCGTCGGTGGGGGACACCATCAGCCTGCTCTCCAGTAGCAGCCTGAAGGGGCAGTTCACCACCATCTCGGTGCCAGGCTACAAGACCACGGCCATCTACTCGGCCACGGGCTTGTCGGTGCGGCTCGACGGGACGCTCTGATGTTGTGATGATGAAGAATGCCGCCTTCGGGCGGCTTTCTTGGTTTCCCGTGACGTTTCCATTGCCGATGAAGAGCCAATCGATCTAAGAAGTGATTATTTATTTTTTTTAAGTCCGACGTCTGACGCGTTGGCTCTATCAAGGCCAATCCGAGATTTCGGTTCTAAGGGCAGCATAGCTGTCGAGAACTTTGCGCTGCGTATGTGTATCTTCGATGTGCACTCGTCTGGTTGGACGGCACTGCGGACTCATCGGAATGAGGGATCACCTAGGTACAGTGTCCAGACCAACCGTCGACTCGGAGCAAACGCAAGACGAATGTCGACGGCGCGCCGTTCGCAGCATTGCTTGCTCCTTACACCTCAGAGATCAGGAACTTATCTCGATTCTTGCCGAGACATGCCGGGGCGCGGCCGCGGTCCGGCGTGGTGGCCCCTGTCTTGGGGGCCGGTACTTCGGGGCCAATCCAGCATGGACCTATTGAGAGCGATTTACTGATTAGAAACCGCTTGTTCCAGCCGTTCAGCGCCCCATCAAATCTGATGTCGAGACCTCGTTGTCGATTTCATTACGCGCCGCACGCATAGTGGGGTGATGTATGCCGGCCCAGTTGTATAGCGCAGTAAGTGGAGCAATGAGGCTCTCTCCAAGCTCCGTCAGTTCATACTCGATACGAATCGGCTCCGTGGAGGTTACGCGCTTGCGCAAAAGGCCGTCGCGCTCCAGATTCTTCAGGGTCAGCGTCAGCATGCGCTGGGAAATCCCGCTGACGTAGTGGTGAATATCGCTGTAGCGTCGACGTCCCGAGTGGAGCGCACCAAAGACCTTTATCGACCATTTGTCCCCTATTCGAGCTAGTGTGTCAATTAACGCGTCGCAGCAGGGGTTCGCTGGCATGCTCTCGCGAGCACTTCTGTGATTGGAGTTCAAGAGTATGCCCCACTAGTCGGTTAGGTTGGGAATGGTATCTCAACTAGCCGATCTTTTGTTCATCCTATATCCGATGCTGATCGTGTGAGACACGTGTTGAATCCGGCGGCAGGACCGGAAGACTCATCGCCCATTTTTTGCCCGCGCGACGAGTGGCAGGTGAGCGGAATCTGACGAATTACCTAGAACGGCCTTAGTTCAACACGATGGCATGGAAAACCGAAGTTTTCCGAATCTTCTTTCTATCTTCCAACCGGTTTCAAATAGCCGCGAGCCACGTGAAGCTTGAATCGATGGTAGTACGGCCTCCCCATCTCGCTCTCATGCCGAGGTTCATCCAGTGAATAGAATAACGTCGCGACAAAGATAAATAATAAATATTCGCTATAACCGCTGCCAAAGGCAGACTGAACTCGACGAAGAACGTGATGGCACGCAATAGCGTGAAGCGTCGCTGCTTTCTCGAAACAACTATCTCGGCGTTTTCTTGGGATTCAAGCGCTAAGTCTCCTTCGGAGAAAGTTGATCCTCGCTCCTGCTCTCGGCCGTCAGAAAGACCACGTCGGTAGACTCATACATGACTTTCGTGATCCTCGTTGTCCCAACCAGGTGCCACGCGAACTCATACGAGAATTCATTTCTGGATTTCATCCATAATTTTTCCATTGAATACAAAAGAAGTCTTCCACAGAAAGGCGAACAAATATGTTCGTTAATTAATCAGCCAATTTATAACAGACAATTTTGTTCGTGTGGATAGCAGATATCTATAATCGAATCCCTTCGTTTGGCACCAGCGTTATAGACGTTACAGTGACGGCTCATTGGGTGCGCGATGGCAGCGTTGCATAAAAAGCATGATGGAAATGCAAAAAATTAATATAAGCAGAACACTATTATAGTGTTTCTCAGGGCGATAGCTTTATTAGGCAATTCAATAAATGATTGTGGAAATTGATCAATACATAATCGCTGTATTTGCGCGCCGAATATTAAACTAATTTATTATTCGAGACAATCATTAATACCAAATTATAAAATATTAATACTGGATAGTTTATGCATCTGGAGATCGTATTCAAGGATGGCCGGCGTCTGGATTCATGGCGTAGAAGAACGGTCATATCCGCCGCTGCGGCGACGCTGTCGTGCAGTGGCGGGGCATGGGCGCAAAGTAAGGTCGCGCCAGTAGGGGGGACCGATGCAGGCCCCATACCGGCCTCGCGGGAAACTTTTGCCGGGAGCGTGCAAGATGTCGTAGTGAGAACCGGCACGCGTGAAACAGAAAAGAAAATCAGTGAAAGTCTGACTCCCGTCGATGTAATCACTGCGGATGATCTTAAGAAGACTGGTCAGACGAGCCTGCGCGACGCACTCGTGCAACTGTCGCCGTCGATCGGGCGCCAGGCAATTGTCTATAGCGGTGGAAACCTAACCAACGCACTTACAATGCGCGGCCTCAGTCCCGATCACGTACTCGTGCTGGTGAACGGGAAGCGGCGTCACACTACGGCAAACATCTCTACCGCCGATGGGGCTCAGCAAGGATCAAGCGGTGTCGACGTTGACATGCTTCCCATTAGCGCAATCGACCATGTAGAGATTTTGCGAGACGGTGCGTCAGCACAATATGGTTCTGATGCGATCGCCGGCGTCATCAATATCATTCTTAAGTCCGACATCAAAGGCGCTTCTATTGAAAACACAACTGGCAAAACCTATCAAGGTGATGGTTTCCGGCAAGGAAATGCAGCCAGTATCGGGATAGCTCTCGGCCAGAATGGCTTTCTCGATCTGAGTGCGGAGTTTTCTCGCCAAAACCATACCAAGCGCTCTGGGGTGGATCCACGAACGGGGAATTTTGATAATCTCCTGCTTGGGGATCCTGCGAGCACCCGTGAAGCCTTGGCCTTCAACGCGGGGTATTTTGTAAACGACAACGTAGAGTTGTACGGTTTTGGGACGTATGCCCATCGGGACGGGAGCAGTTATCAGAACTACCGTCTCCCCTCTGTGCTGCCTAGCGTCTATCCCGCTGGATTTACTCCCCAGACGAAGAGCCGCGAGAATGACTACTCTTTGACAGCGGGTGCTAAAGGGGAGAATTTGCTTGGATGGTCGTGGGACCTGAGTACTACCTACGGGGTGGACAATCTCAACCTAGGTGCCGTTAACACAGGCAATCCGTATCTTCTGGCAGCCACCGGCTCTACGCCAACTAGCTTTCACATATCAAAATTCAAGAATACGCAATGGACTAATAATCTGGATATCACGCGGCCCTTCAAATTTTCACTATTGTCCGCCCCCGTTAATGTCTCTCTGGGTGTTGAGCATCGCCGAGAGAGCTATTCAGTAGGGGCGGGCGATGCAGCCTCCTCATACGGCGGCGGAGCCGCTGGCGGATCTGGGTTGTCATCGCTGAGTGTGACCTCACAATCGCGCGATGTAGTAGGAGCCTATGGTGATCTCTCCACGAAACTAACACAGCAATGGCAGACCAACATTGCGGGTCGTTTCGAACACTATAGCGACGTGGGTAACACTGCTAACGGGAAGCTGTCCAACCGCTACGATATCAGCCCGCAGATCGCCGTACGTGGAAGTGTCAGCACAGGATTCCGTGCACCGACGCTAGCCCAGGAATACTTCACCAATCTCAACACATCACCGATCGGGGCGACTGGTCTGCTGGCCGCCAACTCGCAGGCTGCTCGCAATCTGGGAGCAACGCAGTTGAAGCCGGAGAAGTCGACTAACATCACTTTCGGGGTGGTGCTAAACCCACTACCGAACCTGAACTTTTCGGTCGACGCTTACCAGATCAACATTCGCGATCGCATTGTGGTCGGAGGAACCTACAGCGGCCAGCAGGCAATTGACGCGTTAGCTACAGCCGGGGTCACGTTACCTGTGGGACTCTCGTATGTTCGCGCCAATTACTTCACCAATGGCGCGAACACCAGCACGCGCGGCCTTGACATCGTCGGGACATATCGCACCAACTTTGGACGTTGGGGACGGATAGATTGGGATCTTGGCATCAACTTCAACAAGACCAACGTGACACACGTCGCAAGCGATTCCAATGGAAACGCACTGCTAAATGCGCAGCAGATTGCGTACCTCAGTACGGTGACCCCTAAAAACAAAATCATCCTTGGGGGAACCTGGCGTCTTGACAAGTGGGCAGTCAGCCTTCGTGAAACGCGATACGGCCCCACGTCGGGTTCCGTAACAATCTTAAGCGGTCCAGACGCCTTTTCAACCACAAAATTTGCCAAGTTCAATAACTCACCAAAGTTCATCACTGACGTGGAGGTTCGGTATTCGTTCACTCGCAAGTTTGAAGTTGCAGTCGGAGCGAACAATCTGTTCAACGTCTACCCGAGCAAACTCTCCACCGAGTACCGACCCTTCGGTCAGCAATATGATGTGTCTTCGACGCAGATAGGTGTCAGCGGTGCTTTTTACTACATGAACGCGAAGTATCAGTTCTAATCGATCGTTTACTTTTAGTAGTGTCATGCGTGACAAATAAATATGCTCTAATAATTTATGATTTTGTTAAATGAAGTATTTAATTAATTTTAAAAAACTTAAATAATTGTCTATTATTAATATTTTGTGTTTGTAAATTATGAAAAATAATATCGCTATCGGAATTACACTTCACGGCCCTGGTGCGCACACTAATTCGTGGAAGCACCCTAGCGCGCCTGTAGATGCCAGTGCCAATATTGATTTCGTCATAAAAACAGTACAGAAAGCCGAGTTGAATGGAATGGCTTTTGCCTTTGTTACAGACGGTCTTTATATTGATGATAAATCGCCTCCGTATTTTCTAAATCGTTTTGAGCCAATTTCACTACTTTCGGCACTTGCAACCGTTACCGAAAAGATCGGACTTGTTGGGACTGTATCTACGTCTTACAGCGAACCGTTCAACGTTAGCCGCCAGCTTGCGTCACTGGATCTGATAAGTGGGGGGCGGGCTGGATGGAATGTTGTGACGACGCCATCCGACGGAACCGCAAAGAATTTTGGCGGATCCCATCCGGGACACGCACTTCGCTACGAGATTGCTGACGAGTATGTAAGCGTCGCACAGGGGCTGTGGGACAGTTGGGACGACGACGCTTTCGTGCAAAACCGGGAGAGCGGTGAGTATTTTGATAAAAATAAACGTCATACGCTGAATCATAAGGGGAAGTACTTTCAAGTTGCTGGTCCGCTAAGTGTGCAGCGCTCGGCGCAAGGCCAGCCAGTGATATTTCAGGCAGGTTCCTCCGATGCAGGCATCTCACTAGCCGGAAAATATGCCGACGCCGTATTCACCCTTCCGGCTTCGCTAGAAGAGGCCCGTATCTTCTCGCAGCGGGTAAGAGATAGTGCCGTGACTCAGGGCCGTCTTGTTGAGGAGGTCAAGATATTCCCTGGCCTCATACCTATCGTGGGTGCAACAGCGGATGAAGCAGAGGCCAAGTATCTTGTGCTGCGCGACTTGGTGACGGTCGATGAGGCGGTGGATTATCTCGGTCGTTTCTTCAATCATCATGATTTCAGTCAGTACCCACCCGATGAACCTTTTCCAGAAATTGGCGATATCGGAAGGAGCGGCTTTCAGTCTCACACAGATAGGATTAAAGCCAAAGCGCGCTCCAATGGATTGACGTTGCGTGAAGTAGCACTAGAAATGGTTACTCCTAGATCGCCTTTCATAGGAACAGGCGAGCAAATCGCCGATGAAATGATTCGGTGGATCGACGCCGGAGTCGCTGACGGATTCATTTTGGCTCTTCTGGAACAGAATGAAGGATTTGATGATTTTGTCAACCAGGTTATTCCGATTCTCGAGGCGCGCGGCCGTTTCCAACGTTTTCTGTCCGGGAAGACACTGCGCGATAATATCGGACTAAAACGCAAGGAAAGTCGATACGCTGTGGGAAATTCTATATGAATAGAAAAATACAATACTTAATAAATATAGTATTTAGTGCGTGATTAATGTATTAATAATACAAAAATTAAATTGTAGAGATCATGTCAATTATAGGAGTTAATGTAATTGGGACTCCTCTTTCAACCGTCATTATGTTGGGCATGACGAGCTGCTCCAAGGATGGATCGAAAGTTGCATTGATCGTATGCGTCTTCAAGCTGACGCTACAGGACCACTTGTAACCCCAGGTTCTTGTTTTGCAAGGGGAACTAACATGAGTATTAGCCAGCCTCCGACCGTCATTTTTTCTCTACCGATCGATGCCCACGTCCGTCTAACGCACAGGGATGTGCAATGGTGGAAGGGCTACGGCGTGCTGGTCTCGATTTGCTTGCACGCTGGAGCTATTGCAGCGTTCATCGCGTGGTCCACCCGTGTGCCCGATCTCTCGCCGCCTGAACGCACAGTTATGCTTGTCGTCGAACAGTCTATGCCCGAACCGCTAAGGCTCACCCAGCCGAAGATTGAGCCGACGTTGCCTCAACCCGCAGAGCAAAAGACACAGTCGGCGCGCCCAGCGCGCGTCGAACGAACGCTGCAGCCGCGCACCGTTGCGGCGCCAGCGGCAGAGGCTCAGACTGCGTCAGTACCGACGCTGGCGCCGACGGCATCGAATGCGGCCGTGGATGTCGCGGATGCGTCCACGACAGCAGGTGAATCAGCACCACGGCGTGTCATTGGCCAGGATGGCATCCCGAGCGACTACGTGAATCAGGTGTTTTCTCGTATCAATCGTAGCGCGGGCGAGCACTATCCGCGTATCGCGAAGCGTAAGCATCTCGAGGGGAGAGTCGGATACAAGCTGATTCTGGCACCCGATGGTTCAATGATCCACTGCGACATTCGGTCTTCCGGCGACGAAACGCTCGATGCTGCTGCCATCGAAGCCATCCGCGCTGCCGCACCGTTCCCACGCCTGCCAGATCTTGGGGGGTCATCTTACGTTCTGCAGGGTGCGATCGTATATCGGGCCGATTAGCAGAATTTTTACAAAATAGAAGGAAATTCACACTATGAATACAGCTCAACTCGCGCAACATTTTTCTCCCTGGAGTCTTTTCTTGCAGGCTGACTTGATCGTCAAGGCGATCATGCTCATCCTTGCTCTTGCGTCGGTTTTGACCTGGGCCGTCATTGCCGACAAACTCTTCAGGTTCCGCCGACTTGGCGCCCGTGCGCGAGACTGGACTACTGCGCTCAGTGGATCGAACGCACTGGCTGCGCTGGCGGAGCAGTTGCGCAGCGTTCCTGGGGACCCATTCGCACGAATTTATGCCGCAATTTCCGCGGAGTGGGATCGTAGTCATGAGCGGGGCATTACCCAAACTCCCGCTGCGCGCGATAGTCTAAAGGAACGAGTGGCCCGCGTCGCTCAAGTTGCCACGGGTGTTGAGATCGAACATCTTCAACGTGGCTTGCAACTCCTGGCGACGGTCGGATCCGTGGCCCCATTCGTGGGATTGTTTGGCACTGTGTGGGGAATCATCAATTCATTTCAGGGGATTGCGGCGAGCAACAACACGAGCCTCGCGGTCGTTGCACCAGGAATTTCAGAGGCGCTCTTCGCTACTGCGCTGGGCCTCGTCGCGGCGATCCCGGCTGTTGTCGCGTATAACCGCGCATCTGGCGACCTGGGCTCGTATGCAAACCGGCTTGGGACGTTGACTGGGATTGTCGAAGTGGAACTCTCGCGCTTACTGGAGACGGGAGAGGCGCGCCCGCGAGTAGCGAGTGAACAGGATGTACAGGCTGCCCGGCCGCAGGTGGTAAATCCGCGAGTGCCTGCCAACGGCATTGTCCAGAAGGGGGCATGAAATGGGAGCCAATATCTCGAGAAGCCGCCAAGCGCCCGGAACAACCTTCGGTGCGCCAGTCAGCGACATAAACGTTACCCCGCTGGTTGACGTGATGCTGGTGCTGCTGATCGTCTTCATGGTCGCAGCGCCGCTGATGGCGTCCGGCGTGAAGGTGGATCTCCCGACTAGTAACGCTAAACCCCTCAATGAAGAGAAGCCTCCGATCGCGGTCAGTCTTGACGCGCAGGGTCATGTATACGTCGATAAGAATGCGGTATCGGAGAAGACATTGCTGCTTGCCCTCGCACAAGCGTCGGAAGGTGACCATGAGCGGAGGATTTTTCTGCGCGGCGATCAATCGTTACCGTACGGCAAGGTGATCGCGACGATGGGAGAGATCAACAACGCCGGCTACTCTAAGGTAGCCCTCGTGTCCGAGCCGGCCAGAACAAACTAGCACTCTGTAGATTGGAACCTGCAGGCAGGATTTCCTGCGTCGGTTGCGATCGCGAGCCGACCATTTAGGTCGCCCCTTCTACGAGGCTGTAGTGGGTGTTCGTGCGGTGCAAGGAGATCGGCTGAATGTAACGCATACCTGAGTGCGCCTGAGTGGATTATCAATTGCGCTTAGAGGAGTAGAGCACAGTCTACAGCGATTCGTCGTGGACTATGTTTTCTGCTGAACCGGAATCATCAAATGCTGAAGACACACGCCATCGTCATTTAAATGATGATGGCCGCCATAAAATTTGTGCCACTCAAAAAAAAAGCAGATCCAATTAGCGGCGCCGGTTCCCATGTTCACCACCGATTTACGGTGATCGGCCTCTTGGTCAATCTCGTAGTAGGCCGAACTACAGCGTCGCTGTCGGTTCCACTAACGATGCGGCAGATAACTCTGAGGGATGACCTTCGCCTGCCGTATGTAGAAACTATTCAAAGCCGGAAGCCAAGGAATGCCCCTTTCAATTTTGCGAACACTACCCCTCGTCGTTGCTGTCGCGCTAGGCGCTGCCGGCTGCGGCAAAGCACACGAAGAAAAGAGCGCCGCAACGCTTGGCCAACCACGCTCTGGCGGAGTACTGAAAGTCGCTTTCGACAGCGACCCGGACTGCCTTGACCCTCAACAGGCGGGCAACAGCTACGCGCTAACTATCGGTCGGCAGTTAGTCGACTCACTTACGGATCAGGATCCGCAAACTGGCAAGATCGTCCCTTGGCTTGCTTCGCGCTGGGAGATTGGCGACGAATCGCGTAGTTTCACCTTTTACTTGCGCGACGATGCCACGTTCACTGATGGTAGCAAGGTAGATGCAGCGGCAGTCAAAGCCACCTTCGAATCGATTATTGCCCTGGGCGCACGGGCGCCTTTAGCAAGGTCTTACCTCTCTGGCATGGAGTCGATTCAGGTCGTTGAGCCTTACACCGTACGTGTGACCTTTCATGAACCCAATGCGCAGTTTTTGCAGGCCAGTTCGACTATGAGTCTTGGCCTGCTCTCTCCAGCAAGCCTCAAACTTGCGCCTGAGGCGCGATGCCAGGGGAAAGTGACGGGCTCTGGGCCATTCATCTTAAACGAGTTTGTGCACAATCAGAAGGTGACCCTCCAGCGGCGCGATGGCTACAACTGGGCTTCATCGCTCACTCGGCACCAAGGAGCTGCCTGGCTTGACGGCATTGAGTTCCTAATTATTCCTGAATCTGGAGTACGCCTTGGAAGCATCTTGTCGGGGCAGATCGATGTTGACGTTGGTGTCGCCATCCAGAACGAACGCACTCTTGCGGAGCGGGGTATCCCGGTCTTAGCTCGAACCAACCCGGGCATCGTACACAGTCTGGCAGCGAATGAGTCGCGACCACCGCTCGACGAGCTCCCGGTGCGTCAGGCGCTGAATATAGGGATCGACCGCGCCGAGCTTCAGAGCGTTATCTCCACCAATCAGAAACCCGCCACCTCGATTATTGCGGGTAACACACCATTTTACAGCGATCATTCAGATTTGCTGCAGTACAACCCAACTGGAGCACGGAAGCTCTTAGAGGGCGCGGGGTGGCGACTCGGTAAAGACGGGATTCGAGAGCGGGAAGGCAAACGACTTTCATTCCCGATCGACTACTGGCAACAAACGCCAGTGCTGGAGCAGGTACAACAACAGTTGCGGCGAATCGGGGTGGAACTTCGCCTTAATAAGGCACCAATCGGCACGGTGTTAAGTCAACAGTTGGCGCACAACTACAGTCTGACTTTCATGAGCGCTACGCGTGCAGACCCGGACGTATTGCGCCTGGTATTCATGACCACGGCTGCCAATGTAAATGTGCTCAAAGCTAGCAAGATCGACTCAGTATTGGCTAGATCAAGGACGACACTCGACCCGCTGCAACGTGGTGCTTTGGTCAAGGAGGCGAGTCAATTTCTGATCGAACAAGGGCATGCCATACCGCTTTACGAACAGGCGACGGTCACAGGCTACGGGAAGCAGGTGAACGGGCTGCACTACGAGGCTTCCACCCGGCTTCAATTCTTCGACACTTGGCTGGAACGTTGACCCATGGCGACGCCTATGTTCTCACTGCATCGCCGAACAGCAGGTTGGCGTAGCCTGCTCATTTATTCTTCGGCAAGATGCGGGCAAGCCGCCTTCGTACTATGGGCAGCTTTCACAGTCTCTTTTCTGGTTCTGTATACGCTGCCAGGGGATCCTGTCACTATTATGCTCGGTCGAACTGGCGAGCTATCATCGATTGACCCGCAACAGATTGCCCAACTGCGTGCGCGCTATCACCTGGACGAACCGTTGCCTGTGCAATACGGCATTGCTCTCGCCAAGGCATTGCATCTTGACTTTGGTCTCTCGATCCAAAGCGGGCAACCGGTACTTCAAGCGCTGCTCCAAGCATTGCCCGCCACCGCCAAGCTGACAGGAGTCGCGTTCATTCTGTCACTATTTCTAGGCATCGGGCTCGCGCTGGGCGCCACGCTTGCTCGCCGGCGCGGATTGCGCGAGGCGCTACTGGCACTGCCTTCGCTGGCTGTTTCGTTGCCACCCTTCTGGGTTGGGCTACTGTTGTTGCAATGGTTGTCATTTCATGTCCACCTGTTCCCAGCGATGGGCAGCCAGGGTTTCTCTTCGCTCGTGTTGCCAGCACTTACCCTGACGATTCCCACTGCCGCGGCAATCGCTCAGGTGCTTGCTCGGTCGATCGCTAATACCTTGCGCGAACCTTTCGTCGAGGCCTTGCGCAGCAAGGGCATTGGTCGTATCCGGTTGCTGACGGTTCATGTATTGCACAATGCCGCGATCCCTTTGCTGACCCTGGCGGGGATAATCATCGGCAATCTTTTAGCTGGTGCGGTGGTGACCGAAACGGTGTTCTCTCGCGAAGGAATCGGTCGTCTAGCGCAAAGTGCGGTGAACAACCACGACATTCCTCTCGTGCAGGGGATCGTTCTGTTGTCAGCGTTGGCTTATATTTTAAGCAATCTTCTGGTTGACTTACTATATCCCTGGCTCGACCCTAGAATGAGCAAGCGGAGCGACGCATGAGCGAACAATTCTTGCTCGAAAAAAATGCCGCTTCACCCGGACGAGCGACGAGCCGGCGGCGCGCATGGTTCAGGCCGACCTTGTTCTTAAGTCTAGCGGTGCTGGCACTGGTCGTGAGCTGGGCGCTATGTCCCGGGCTCTTCAGCAACTTAGACCCATTGCTCGGCAACCCCGCTCAGTCCCTCCAAGCTCCGTCAGTAGCCCACTGGTTTGGCACTGACCAGCTTGGTCGTGATCTGTACAGTCGAACTATTTACGGCGCAGCGCCGTCGATGCGCGCCGCCACACTGGCGCTATTGATTGCGTTGCTGGTAGGCAGCTTCATCGGTGTAATCAGTGGCTACTTCGGCGGTTGGCTTGATGCATTGTTAATGCGGCTGATTGAGGTACTGGTGGCGATTCCGTCGTTGCTGTTGTCTATGGCTGTGATAACCGTCCTTGGCTTTGGGACGACGAATATTGCCCTCGCTGTGGGCCTGTCGTCGGTGGGCACTTTCACTCGATTGAGCAGAGGAGAAGTGTTCCGTTGGCGCCGTAGCATGTTTGTCGAAGCGGCTCTGGCGTGTGGGGTCGGATCGTTGGCCATTATTCGGCATCACATTGTTCCCAACGCTATCGGTCCTATTCTCTCTCTCGCTACATTGGAGTTTGGCAGCGCGGTATTGGCTGTTTCCGCTTTGAGTTTTCTTGGTCTCGGAGCGCCGCCACCGCAGCCGGAGTGGGGGCTGCTGGTCTCGGAGGGACGCAATTTCATGGTCGCCGCCTGGTGGTACACGACCCTACCTGGTTTGGTCGTAGCCGGCGTGGTGCTGGCCGCTAACCAGCTGGCTAAGGCCTTGCAAGACGCTGAAGGAGGCTACAAATGAGAAACCCCCCACTATTGACGATCGATGGACTGTCGATCGACTATCGTACCCGAGAGCAGTACATTCCTGCTGTATGCGATCTTGACCTGGAGATACTGCCCGGCGAGTTCGTTGCTATCGTCGGCGAATCCGGCTCTGGTAAGTCCACCACCGCGACTGCTTTGATCGGACTGCTGGCGAGCAATGCGTTCATCACAGCAGGAAGGATTTGCCTCAACGGTCAGAGCTTGGAACACCTCAACGAGCGTGAATGGCGACACCTGCGCGGTGCCTCGGTAGGCTTTGTGCCGCAAGATCCTGGGTTGTCCCTCGATCCCGTCAAACGTATTGGTAGCCAGGTCATGGAAGCCATGACCCTACATGGGATCCCAAAAGGCGCCGCACGCCAACGGACCGTTGAGATACTCCACCAGGTGGGGCTGCGAGATGTTGATACGCTCGTGCGGCGTTATCCCCACGAGCTATCTGGTGGCATGCGCCAGCGGGTACTCATCGCCATTGGGCTTGCCAACGAACCTTCGCTGCTGATAGCCGACGAGCCGACGAGCGCTCTTGATGTGAGCGTGCAGCGGCAGATACTCGATCATTTGCAAACGCTGGCTCGCGACAAGGGTACCGCTGTACTGCTGATTACACATGACCTCGGCGTAGCTATGGATCGTGCTGACCGAATAGTGGTGATGCAGCAAGGCCGAATCGTCGAAGCTGGCAGCGCGCGACAGATATTTGAGCGGCCGCGGCATGCCTACACTCGCCAGTTGCTCGCGGCAGCTCCCAGCTTTGCTCGCGCGCGACGGGTCGAGCCGCCCCGGGCAATCACCCGAGAACACTCGCCCGGGAGGGAGCGGCAAGATCCGCTCTTGCGTGTGCGTGGACTAAGTAAGCAATTTTCCACCTGGCGCCATGAGCGTCCACCAGCAGTGCAGCATGTTTCTTTTGATATCTATCGTCAGTCCACCCTTAGCCTAGTCGGAGAGTCCGGCTCCGGAAAGTCGACTACGGCCCGGATGATATTGCATCTGGAACGACCCAGCGCCGGAGAAGTCCGCTTCGAAGGGATCGACGTATTGAACTGTTCGCGCCAGCAACTGCGCGAATACCGTCGCCAGGTGCAAGTGGTCTACCAAAACCCATATGCCTCTCTTGATCCGCGTTTTGACTTGGAGCAGATCATCAGCGAACCGCTTAAAGCCTTCGCTATTGGTGATCGTGCCAGTCGGCGGAAACTGGCGGGTCTCCTGCTGGAGCGCGTCGGCCTTCCTGCCCGGCTGCTGCACAGTCGCCCGCATGAGCTATCCGGAGGTCAGCGCCAACGGGTGGCGATAGCCCGTGCACTGGCATTGGAGCCACAATTGGTAGTGCTCGACGAGCCGCTTTCAGCCCTAGACGCATCAGTGCAAAAGCAAATCCTCACCCTCTTGGCCGAGCTGCAGCGGGAACTCGGGCTGAGCTACCTGTTCATCTCACATGATCTGGCAGTGGTGAGGGAGATATCTGACCAAGTGGTGGTAATGCGAGCCGGACGTGTAGTCGAGCAAGGCACCTCACACCAAGTCTTTGAATCCCCGGTCAGTGAGTACACCCGACATCTACTACGGGACGTGCCAGGGCAGCGTTACCTGCGAGAATGGCAGACAAGCGAGGCCAACACTGTGGAAATGGCCTAAGGATGGGCGTGTCTATGTAACGGCAAGGCAGGGGCGAGACTAGGAGGCCGCGGCCGCAATGTCCGCGCACCACTTTCTCGGCGACCCGTGCAGCTCGATGGGCTTAGGCGCCTTGAGGATCTCCAGCTTCTCGTCGCGGATCGCGTCCTTCGATAGGCTGGCCTGCGGCTCCATTTCCACCATGCGCAGCAGCTGTCGAAGGTGGTTCTGCATCGTGTCGCGCAGCGCGCCGATACCGTCCTGGAACGCGCTGCGCTTTTCCACGCGGATTTCATCGGCGATGGTGATCTGCACGTCGCGCACCCACTCGCGCCGCCAAAGCGCATCGTCATCGGGTTCTGTACGGACTTCTTGCCCGTGTAATGAAGTGCCAGGTCGAGCCACAATGCGGACGCGTCCATTTGGCGCACCGGGCAACCGTGGCCGCACTTATCGCGCCAGCGCCCGATCGTCTCGTAGCTCACCGCGATGCCTCGGTCGAACAGGAGTTCCTCGATCTCGCGCAGGCTGAGTTGAAATCGGAAGGCACCGCGCAGCTGATGATCGCGGCCGGGCAACGGTGGCCATGGTACAGCGATTTAGTCTGGGTCATGGTCCAACTCTACACGACCACATCGTCAAGTTGACAGCGCCTGGGGGCGCCGATCGACGGCCAGGCGCCTTCGCCCTGGTACCGCTGCAGACCCGCAATGCGCTCGGCAGCATTTCTTCCGACGTGCACGCGACCTACCGATATGGCTCCGGCTGCTACTACAGCGTCGCGGCAAGTAAGAGCCGGGGTACGGGCTCGGCGACGGGCGCCATGCTCTTTACGTTCAAGTACCAAGAGGGCCATGGCGCATGCATGTCATTTCGAAGGGGGCGTCAGAACGAGTGCACGATGCCGGTATAGACACCCTGTTGGTTGGAACCCGGCAGCGGCTTGCCGCCATTGGCTTCCACCGAGAACGATGCACTTCTGCCGTTGAAGACGGTACCGACGGTGCCATACAGCATCGTGCGCTTGGAGAGGTGGTAGTTGGCGCCGACGCTCAGCAAGGTCCCGTTGCCGGCACCGTTGTTCCGGTTGGCCCGATAGGCACCGCCAATCAATGTCAGGGCCGGCGTGAGCTCGTAGTTGGCACCGACCCAGTAGGTCTGCTGTTTCGTGGCGCCCGTCGGGTTATCGGCGTCGACAACGGTGCTGCCATTCGAGCGGATCAGGCTGTAGCCCGCGAACAGCTTGAGGTCGCCGATCTGATAGGCGCCGCCGGCGGTGTAAAGGCGGGATGCCGTATAGAGATTGGTGAACTCGGCATTGCTGTCGCGAATCTCCTCATAGAAGGCCTTGAGCACCAGCGGGCCGCCCTGGTAACTCACACTTCCCGCAAGCTGCCGGCCCGAACTGAACCTGCCCGCCGTGCCGTTCAACCCGGCCTGCGCGCGGAACGACAGGCCGCCCCAGTTCGGCGAGTTATAGGTGATGGTCTTCGGGCGCGAGCCCCAGGTCCTGTTGCCCTGCAGCGTGCCGACACTGATTGACTGGAGGCCCATGGGGTCCACCGCCCAGACTTCTCCATCGGGGAGACTCATTGCCCGGCCAAGCAGCAGCGTGCCATAGGCCTGGCTCGACAACCCCACTGCCGCATAGCGGCTGAAGAGGCTGTCGCCTGTGGTGCCGTCTGCCGAGGAGAACTGGCTCTCGAGATTCATCACAGCACTCAATCCTCCGCCCAGATCTTCGATGCCGCGCAAGCCCCACCAGCTGGCTCCCCATTGGCCGCCGACCCGGGCGTTGCTCGCGGACTGGCCCGGTCCCGTCGCGATCTTGTTCATGTAGTCGACGCCATTGACGATGCGTCCGTACAGCTGTACGCCGCTCGCCGCCGTCGCACCACCGGCTGCACCGGCAAGGACGGAAGCGATGGCGAACCGCATGGCGATCTTCGCGGTGCCGCGTGGCGCGGTTCCGTGGGCTGCAAGGCTCATGTTGACTGTCTCCTCTTTGTTTTCTGAGTGGCGGCACAAAAATGCGGCGCAGGGGCGCCCTCCACGCGTGCGCCGCTGGCACGCGTGGGACGTTGGAAGGGGGGGAATCAGGCGCTTAGCGCGAGGGAAGCTTCAACATCCACTCGTGCGCCGGGTCGTTCTTAAAGGCCCAGGCGCGGCTCGGGCCGGCCATCACGTTCAGGTAGTACAGGTTGTAGCCGTGCGGTGCGACCACCGGGTGATAGCCGCGCGGCACCATGACCACGTCGTGGTCCTCGACCACGCACGCTTCGTCGAGGCTACGGTCGTCCGTGTAGACGCGCTGGAATGCGAAGCCCTGCGGCGGGTTGAGCCGGTGGTAGTAGGTCTCCTCGAGCGCGGTTTCCTCGGGCGCGTTGTCGATGTCGTGCTTGTGTGGCGGATAGCTGCTCGAATGGCCGGCGGGCGTGACGACCTCCACCACGAGCAGCCGGTCGGCAGCCGGGTTGTCGCCCATCAGGATGTCGCAGACGTAGCGCGTGTTGCTGCCCTCGCCACGCACCGAGCGGCGCATGCTGGCGCCATCGAGGCGGCGCACTGTCTTGTCGCTGCTCGCATAGGGCGCCGTGCACAATGCAACCTCGGCATCGCGCGAGGCCGTGATCGTCACCGCCTCGCCGCCGGGCACGTACAGTGCATCGGGCGAGATGTCGTCAAACACGCTGTCGCGCTTGCCCAGTCCTTCGAAACGCTGGCCGCCCGTTTCCGCTTCGATGGTGCCGGTCAGCACTACCACGCATAGCTCGCGCGCGCCGGTCTCGATGGTTTCGTGATCGCCGGCCCGCATGCGCAGCGCGCGAAAGCCCACATGCTTCCAGCCGGCGGACGCGGGGGTGACGTTGCAGATCTCGCGCTCGCGCGCGGCTTTGACCAGCAGGGGGGATATCGTCATGGGAGGGACTCCTGGTATCGGGTTGCCGGCGGCTTACGCGCTCAGCCGGTTGACCAGCGTGCGAAGTGTCTCATAGCCCTTTTTCGCATAGGCGTAGCTCGGCGCGACCGCGGGGTCCTGTTCGGCCTCCACCACGATCCAGCCCTCGTAGCCGGCTTCCTTCAGCGCGCGCAGCACGGGCTCGTAGTCGATCTCGCCATCGCCGGGCACGGTGAACGTGCCGTTGATCACGCCCTTCAGGAAGCTCCAGCTGTCGTTGCGCGCCTGGGCGATGACGGCGGCGCGCACGTCCTTGCAATGGACGTGCACGACGCGGGAGGCGTGCTTCTTCAAGAGCGTCACCGGGTCGGCCGCGCCGCCGAAGTAGGCGTGCCCTGTGTCGAACAGCAGGAACACGCTCGCCGGGTCGGTCAGCGCCATCAGGCGGTCCACATCCGCCGGAGATTCGACGTAGGCGCCCATATGGTGGTGATAGGCGAGCCGGATGCCATAGGTATTGAGCAGGTGCGCGCCGAATGCGTTGAGCCGTTCGGCGTAGCGCCGCCACGCCTCGTCATCGGTAAAGCGCGGGCGCTTGCCGACCGGCGTGTCGATCTGGCCCTGGATCGTGCCCGCGCACTCGCCGTAGACGACGACATTCACGTCGTTGTACTGCAGCTTGGTCATGTGGGCGCGGCAGCGTTCGATCTCGGCGGCCACCGCATCGGCGTCGCTCTGGCCGGGCGCCACTTCGGCGAGAAAGCCCGAGTACCAGCCCGAGACGCAGACCAGGCCATACTCGGCCAGCTTGGCCTTGAGCGCCGGGCCTTCCTTCGGAAACTTGTTGCCGAGCTCGAAGCCCGCGTAGCCGATCTCCGCGCCTTCCTTTAACGCCGTTTCGAGCGGGGTTTCGCCGCCTAGCGAAGGCAGGTCGTCGTTCATCCAGGACAGCGGATTGATGCCGATTCGGACATTCCAGGTCATGAGAAGTTCGCGTGGGGGTGGGGGTTCAGGATTCAGTGTGGAACGATGCGCGTCGGGCATGTGTGCCTCAGCGCCGTTGTCGGCGTTTGATGTCGAGGTAGCTGCGGTGCGCCGTTTCTACCTCGGGGCGGGTAGAGATCTGTGGGATCGCCACCTCCCACCAGGCGCCGCCATCGCCGGTGGTGCGATGGTGGGTGGTGTCGATCACCAACACCTGGCTCTTCGTGGCCGCCCGCGCGCGCCGCATCTCGCGGCGCAGTTCGTCGATGTCGCGCGCGTGGACGGCTTCGGCGCCCATTGAGCGGCCGTGCATCGCGAAGTCGATCGCCGAACGCTCGCCGCCCTCGGGCACGCAGTCGTCGAGCATGTTGTTGAAGCTTGCGCCTCCGCTCTTGATCTGCAGGCGCTCGATGCAGCCATAGCCGCGGTTGTCGAGGATCACGACGATGATCTTGCGGCCGAGCATTACAGAGGTGGCCAGCTCGGCGTTGAGCATCATATACGAGCCGTCGCCGACGATCACGATGACCTCGCGCTCCGGCCGCGCCAGCTTCACTCCCAGGCCACCGGCTACCTCGTACCCCATGCACGAGTAGGCGTAGTCCATGTGGTAATTGCCGGGCAGGCCGCTGCGCCACAGCTTGTGCAGCTCGGCGGGCAGTGTGCCGGCCGCGCAGACCACGATGTCGTCATGCGCGCTGTCCAGCCCGGCGTCTGCTGCGGACTCACGCACCGCGCCGATCACCTCGGCGTCATAGGGCAACTCGTCCTTCGGGGCGCGCGTGGTCAGCGCTGTCACGCGCGCCACCCACGCCGCGGCCCGATCGAGGCAACTGACGGTCCAGTCCGGGTCGGTCCGCCAGCCGGCCAGTTCAGCCGAGAGCTGCCCCAGCCCGGCGCGGGCGTCGGCGATGAGCTGCCTGCCACGCTTTTTGCCGGCGTCGAATGGCTGCACGTTCAGGCTAAGCAGGCTGGCGTGGCCGTATAACGCGTGCGAGCCTGTGGTGAAGTCCTGCAGCCGCGTGCCGACGGCGAACACCACGTCGCACTGTTCGGCAGCGCTGTTCGCGGCGGGCGAGCCAGTCACGCCGATCGCGCCGAGGTTGAGCGGATGGTCCCACGCGAGGCTGCCCTTGCCGGCCTGCGATTCGGCCACCGGGATGCCGTGCGTTTGCGCGAAGTCGCGCAGCGCGTCCCAGGCCTGGCTGTAGAGCACGCCGCCTCCGGCTACGATCAGCGGGGTCTTCGCGGACTTCAGTAGCGCGGCGGCCTCGGCCAGCTCGAACGCCTCTGCCGGCGGGCGGCGCACGCGAATTACCGGTGGATGGAAGAAGTCCTCTGGCCAGTCGTAGGCGAATGTCTGTACGTCCTGCGGCAGCGCTAGGCACACCGGACCGCACTGCGCAGGGTCGGTCATTACCTGGATCGCGCGCGGCAGTGCCACCAGCAGTTGCTCGGGCGACGTGATCCGGTCGAAGAAGCGCGTCACCGGGCGGAAGCAGTCGTTGGCGCTGACGTCACCCTGCTCGAAGCTCTCCACCTGCTGCAGCACAGGGTCAGGCAGGCGGGAGACGAAGATGTCGCCCGGCAGCAGCAACACCGGCAGCCGCGCCACATGCGCGAGCGCTGCCGAGGTCAGCATGTTAGTGGCACCCGGACCGATGCTGGAGGTCACTGCCATGATGCGCTGGCGGAAGTTGGCCTTCGCGAAGGCTACCGCCGCGTTTGCCATGCCCTGCTCGTTGTGGGCGCGAAAGGTCGGCAGCCGGCTCTGTTCGGCCTGCAGCGCTTCCCCGAGCCCCGCCACATTGCCGTGGCCGAAAATTGCGAACACGCCGGCGCAGTAAGGCAGGATCTCGGTGCGGCCGTCGGGTTGGGTCACCTCGGCTTGCAATGCGGCCAGGTAGCGCACCAGCGCCTGGCTCACGGTCAGTCTTACGGTTCGTTCCATCGTTGTTATTCCCCGGTTTTTGTGGCGGCAGCGCCGGCCAGGCGTCCCCGCCAGGCGTCCACGAGTTGTGCGAAGTTGCCGGCTACCTCGTCGACAAAGCCCTGGTCATCGAGCTGGCCGCGCAGCCAATTGAGGGAGGCGTCTGCCCACAGCGTGCGCCCGACCATAAAGCCCTTGACGACCGGGTTGGTCGCCCCGCGGAAGCTGTCGGCCAGGTACTGCAGCGGCTGGTTCAGGCCGAGGATCACCGCCCCGCGGCAGTGATCGTCGCGCTCGGCGATCAGCGCCTCCAGTCGGGTCCAGCCCTCGGGCTGCATCGGGGAGAGCTTCCACCACTCGGGTTTAACGCCCAGATTGTAGAAACGCTTGACGGCGCGCAGCACCACGTCGTCCTCGCTGCCTGCGGGCGTCTGCGCGCGCGGCGGGATCACTTCCAGCAGCAGTTCGTTGCCGCTCTCGCGCGTGGCCTCCCACAGCTCGAGCACCTTCTCTTCCTGCTCGTGCCGCAGTGCCACCGGATCGTCTGGGTGGTAGTGCACCAGGCACTTGACCACCTGCTCTGTGGGCCAGTGGACGAGCGCCGAGCCCACGGAGCGCGTGCCGTCGAATCGCAGCGGGCGTGAGCCCGGCAGCTCCATCGGTCGACCGACCCACCAGCCGCGCCCCGTGGCCCGCGCCAGCGCGTCGCTGCCGTATGGGCCGCCGTCGATCAGCACGCCGGTGTGGCCGAGCAGGCCGCGGCTGCGCTCCACCTGCTCGGCCACGCGCACCAGCAGTTGCTTAAGCACCGGGATGCGGCCCTCGTCGGCACCGGCCTGGCGGGCCAGGTCGTAGAACTGGCTGCGATGGTCAAAGGCGATCACGCACAGGTCGTCCCACTGCCGGCGTGCCGCCGTGACGCGATGCAGGTGGGCGAGCTGCTGGTCGGCATCCACCTTCGGATTGCGGTGAGCACCGAACCAGTGTGCCAGTTCGGCAGGCGTCGGCATGGCCGCCGAGCAGGCGTGGCGCGACACCACGATCGCGCCGCACGCATTGGCGATGCGGGTGGATTCGGCCCAGTCCTTGCCTTGCAGCAGACCGAACATCAGCCCGGAGAGGAAGGCGTCGCCCGCGCCGAGCACGTTAAGCACCTCGACGCGCTCGCCGTGGTAGGTGGGGGCGTTCTCGATGCGCTCGGGCAGGTCGTGTTCGATCACGCAGCAGCCCAGCGCGCCGCGCTTGACGACTAGCACAGCCGGGGTGATCCCACGCACGGCCCGCAACGAGGCCATCAGGTCGCCCGGCACGCCGCCAGCGATCAGGAACTCTTCCTCGGTGCCCACCAGCAGTTCGAACTCGCCGAGCACCTGCTGCAATTGCTGCGTGACGCGCTCGTCGGGCACGTAGCGGTTCTCGCCAGCACCGCGTGACGTCAGGCCCCACAGCACGGGGCGGTAGTCGATGTCCAGCACGCGCACGACGCCGTGGCGGCGGGCGTAGCTAAGTGCAGCCAGAGACGCTTCACGGGTGACCGGCGTGGAGAGATGGGTACCGGTGATGGCGAGCGCGCGACAGCCGGCTATGAAGTCCTCCCGGATCTCGTCCGCGCGCACGGCCATGTCGGCGCAGTTTTCGCGCACGAACAGCAGCGGGAAGGTGTCGCGGTCCTTCAGGCCGAGCAGAACCAGCGCGGTCAGGCGCTCCGGGTCAGTCTGGAGCTGGCTGGTGTCGCAGCCTTCGCGCTCCAGGGTCTCGCGCAGGAAACGGCCCATCTGCTCGTCGCCGACGCGCGAGATCATCGCGGTCTTCAGGCCCAGCCGGGCCACGCCGAAGGCCAGGTTTCCGGACGACCCGCCGAGATACATCTGGAAGCTGCGCGCGTCCTCGAGGCGGCTGCCGTACTGCTGCGCATAGAGATCCACGGCCACACGGCCCAGGCAGGTCAGGTCGATGGGGCGACCATTCGGAAAGTTCAAGACGCTCATGTCACTTGTCAGGCTCGCGGCCGGCGCACGCGCCAGGCACTGGGGGGATCGGGTCCGGCGGACGGCCGTGCCGGAGCGACGGCCACCCCACGCCGGAGAGTCAGGGCTGCGGATGGAGTCTAGCAACGATGGAAATAAAATTCCCTAGTGGAAATCCATTAGAAGTAAATTTCTAAAAATAGGTGAGACGGAACTACACTGGCATCCAGCTGAGGCGCCTGTCAATCGTGGCCCAGCCAAGGCACCTACCCCGCGGAGACAACCAGAATGAAAAGGATGCTGATGGCCGTCGCCACCGCTGCCGCGTTGACGTCGCGGCTTGCCCACGCCCTGAGGATCGGCGTGACGATAGCCAACTTCGACACCTCAATGAATCGGCGCGCACGCGGACCACGGATATTGAAGAGGTGCTGGCGACGAAGGGGGGCGCGGGCATCAAAATTGTCGACAAGCGCGAGGGCAATTGGGATCGTGCGCGGGCGCAGGACATCACGACCAACAGGCTGAGCAGGGGTGTGAAGTTCGACGCCATCATCGCCAACAACGAGGAGATGGCGATCGGAGCCCCCCAGTCGCTAAAGGCCTCACGCAAGCTCGACAAGGTCGTGGTGGCGGGCATCGACGCCACGCAGGACGGCTTGTTGGCCGCCATGAAGGCCGGCGACCTGAAGGTGACTGTTTTCCAGGATGGCATGGGGCAGGGCGGGGCGTCGTGGACGCGGCCTTGAAGCTGATCAAGGGGCAGCCAGTGCCTTAGCGGGTGTGGGTGCCGTTCGAGCTGGTGACGCCAGCCAACATGGACAAGTATCTGAAGAAGAACCGAGGCGTCATCACCTTTTCCATCATCAAGGAGATCCCAATGAAGATTGCACTGGATCCGTACATGATCTGCCACTTTCCGCTGACAGAACTACCAAGCGCGGTGGCCGAACTCGGCTACGGCTCAGATCGAGCTGTAGCCGCGCAGCGACCTCCTCGACTGGTGGGTGATGCCCCGCGCCCCCCGCGAGCGCATGGCTGCGTTCAAGCAGGCCATGCGGCCCCATGGCGTCGGCCTCGCCGCGCTGCAGCCGATATACCGCTGGGCCAGCCCATTCGAGGACAAGCGGCAATGGGCTATGTGCTGCTGGAAGCGGGCCATCAAGGTTGCCGTCGAGATGGATTGCCGGCTGATGGTGTCGGAGTCGGCCGTGGCGCGTCCACGGAGCGCTCGATCGGGGAGCGGCTGGGTGTGGGCGGCTTCGACGGCGTGATGTCGTCATGCGTGTTCGCCTGGCAGGAGCGTGCCGAGGCATCGAGCCGCTTCATGCGCCAGGAGATGCAGCGTTACGTTGACGAGTACTTCCATCAAGCGTCGCATTAACCCCAAACAGAACCTTTAGCCATGGACAATCGTATTCAGTTCGCCATCAACCGCATCAGCGCCCCGTGCTTGTCGTTCTCCGATTATCTGGCAATGTGCCAGCGCCTGGGCGTATCCAGCATCGAGATCCGCAATGACCTGAACGGCGCCGAAATCAGTGACGGCACGGCTCCGGCCGTGCTGAAGGCTGCGGCAGAACAGGCCGGCATCGCCATTCGTTCCATCAATGCGCTCTATCCGTTCGACGTTTTCGACGCCGCGCTGGAACGCAAAGCGCGTGAGCTAGCAGCCTATGCGTGCGACTGCGGCGCGCAGGCCCTGGTCATGTGCCCGCTGAACAGCCTCGAGGACAGGCGCACGGATAGCGAGCGCAGGCAAGACCTTGTGCACGCGCTCAAGCAGTTGCGCGCCATCCTGGATGATCACGGCATCCAGGGCCTGGTCGAGCCACTTGGCTTCGCCGAGTGTTCGCTGCGCCGCAAGTCCGACGCCGTGGAAGCGATCTACGACGCAGCCGGCGAGGGCCACTTCAAGCTGGTGCACGATACCTTCCATCACCACCTGTCCGACGAGGACATCTTCTTTCCTGACCTGACCGGGTTGGTGCATATCTCCGGTGTCGAGTCGTTCAAGGTAGAGAGTCACCAGATGCGAGACGGCCATCGCGTGTTGGTAGGGGAGGGCGATCGACTCGGCAATATCCGTCAATTGCGCGTGCTTTTGGATCGCGGCTATGACGGCGTGGTGTCGTTTGAGCCGTTTGCGGCCGAGATCATGGACGCGAGCAACAGCGAGGCCTTGCTCAGACAGAGCATGGACTTCATTCGCAATTCACTATCCTAAAGAGGAGAAGACAACATGACATTGCAGATCGGGGTTATTGGTTGCGGTGCGATCGGACAGGACCATATCCGCAGAATTTCACAGACGCTGTCGGGTGCCAGGGTGGTGGCGGTGACGGATATCGATCCGCAACAGGCGCGCGACGCGGTGGCCAGGTGTGGCCTGAATGCCGAGGTATTCGGCAGTGGCGATGCGTTGATCGCTGCTCCAGAAGTGCACGCACTTTTGGTTACTTCATGGGGCCCTACGCACGAGGAATTCGTGCTGACGGCCATCGCCCACGGGAAGCCGGTATTCTGCGAGAAGCCGCTGGCAGTGACTGCCGCTGGCTGCATGCGCATCGTCGAGTCAGAGTTGGCGCATGGCCGCCGGCTCGTCCAGGTTGGCTTCATGCGTCCGTACGACCAGGGCTATCGCGCACTCAAGCAGGTGCTCACCAACGGGGAAATCGGCACGCCTCTCGTGGTGCATTGCGCGCACCGGAACCTGTCGGTAGGCGAAAGCTACATGACCGACATGGCGATCACCGATACCGTGATCCACGAACTCGATGTGTTGCGCTGGTTGCTCAACGACGACTACGCGAGTGCTCAAGTGGTGTACCCGAAAAAGACGCGCCATGCATCGTCGCATCTGGCTGATCCGCAGATCATTCTGTTGGAAACCCTGGGCGGAATCCGCATCGACGTCGAGGTGTTCGTCAATTGTCAGTACGGCTACGACATCCAGTGCGAAGTAGTGGGTGAGACGGGAATCGCCCGGCTGCCGGAACCTTCGGCGGTGCCGATGCGAAGCGCGGCGAAAAACTCCGTGTCGATCCTGACCGACTGGAAACAGCGCTTCATTGCCGCCTATGATGTCGAACTGCAAGCGTTCATCGACGGGGTACGCGAGGAGCAGTTGACGGGGCCTTCGGCGTGGGACGGCTATGCCGCCGCCGTGGCTGCCGATGCCTGCGTGCTGGCACAGAAGTCCGGCGCGATAGAGCGTATCGAGATGCCGGCGCGACCGAGGTTCTACCGCAACTGAGCGTCGGAAGCAGGCGACGTTCCCCGACCGGGCCGCGGCCCGGGTTCTTACGCGCCCTGCTTCTGGGGCGTGGACGACGTGACGAACCAGCACTTGCCGCCCTGGCAGCGCGTGCTGGCTGAGGCCGCCGAGGCTGGTGGGCGTCGGCCTACCACCCGCTCGACGTGGACCTCGTGCGCGCATGCTTGATCAACGGCGGCTCGTTATCGCCGCTGGCCAGGCAGCTGCCCCGATTTCCTGGCGAGGCAGGGCAACGCTACTCGGTGCCCTATCTGATGGCGATCGACTGGGCCTCCCCGAGTGTGACTACGAGGCCGGCCATCCGGACCGCGCCTGGCGGCTCTCCGACGAGCGCAGGCCGCTACGATCTCCTAGATCCGCCGGATCACCCAGGCCGACGGCTCCCGGGGGCAGGAGAAACCCCTCTGGCAGCCGTGCTGGGCTTCGTGGCATCATGTGCCACCCGATAAAAACACATGGTCCGCCATTTTGATATCTTTCGTTTTGCGATGAGCCTACTTCAGACGCCACCCGCATCCGTCGAGCGGCTCCTGCAGCGGATCACGCAGGAATACGACGGCCTGAGCAAGCAGCTCAAGGTCATTGCCCGCCATGTCGAGGCACACCGCGACCACCTCGGGCTGGAAGGCATCCAGTCGGTGGCCGACCAATGCGGCGTCCAACCGTCGGGAGTGGTGCGCTTTGCCAAGCACTTTGGCTTCTCCGGCTTCTCCGAAATGCAGCGGCTGTTCCGCGAGGGGCTGGCCGAGCAGATCGCGCCGGGGCGCGCCTACAACCTGCGCCTGCGCGACGTGATCGATGCGGGCTCGTCGAGCCTGCAGCCAGAGCGGATTGCCGACGAGTTCATCAAGGGCAGCATCGCCGGGATGCAGCAGCTTCGCCTGGCGCTGGACCAGCAGGCATTCGCCCATGCGGTAGCATTGTTGGCGGACACGCAGGCGATCTGGATCGCCGGCTCGCGCCGGTCGTTCCCGGTAGCGGCTTACTTGGACTATGCGCTGCAGCATACCGAAAAGCGCATAGGTCTGTTCACCGCACTGGGCAGCATGCAGCAGGGGCAGATCCGCTCGGTGCGCGCCGGCGACGTGCTGATTGCGATCTCGTTCATGCCTTACGCCGAGGAGACCGTGCAGGTGGCGCAGCAGAGCAGGAAGCGCGGAGCGCGCCTGATCGCCATCACCGACAGCCGCATGAGCCCGATCGCGCGTGAGGCCGAGGCCGCGCTGATTGTCCAAGACAGCACCACCTTCGGGTTTCGTTCGCTGACGGCGACGATGGGGCTGGTGCAGAGTCTCTTCGTTGCGCTGGCCTACCGGCTCGAGCTTTCATACCGGCCCACTGGCGCGCCAGACGGCCTGGAGGGCGCCGAAGAGGCGACCTGAAGGCGGCATCTTCCGGGCCCACGCTTGCGTGCACTGACAGAGTTGGAATGGCTGACTTTGGTACCCCCCTCTCGCGCAAGTGGGAGCGGGGAGCAAACCTCCCATGCTTTACTTCGCCGTCTGCATCGAGAACTCGGCGCCCTTGTCGAGGCTCGACGCCCAGCGCTGCATCACTGACTTCTACTGCGTGTAGAACCGCACACCTTTCTCGCCTACGCATGCATGTCGTCAGGCTCTTCTTCCAGCCGCCAAAGCTATGCCTGGCCATCACAAGGATTGGCACGTTGATGCCGACCTGGACGCGCTTGTCGCCCTGCACGACGTTGAAGACGCCAGCCGGCATCCCGGCCTGCGTCAGCAGGTCGGCGAGGAACAGAGAGGCCGACGGATCGCGTTCGCTCGGCTTCAACACGAAGGTGTTGCCCGCGGCGATCGCGACCGGGAGCATCCAGCACCGCACCATGCAAGGGAAGTTGAACGGCGTGATGCCGGCGACGAAGTCGAGCGGCTGGCGGAGCGTCCAGTTGTCGAGGCCGGTGTTGAGCTGATCAGTGAAGTCGCCCTTCAGGAGCAGCAGTAACAGTGGCAGCCGCGCCACTTGCGCGAGTACGGCCGACGTCAGCATGTTTGTCGCGCCACGGACCAATTCTGGAAGACACAGCCATCACGCACTGGCGGAAATTGGCTTTCGCAAACGCTACCGCCGCGTTGGCCATGCCTCGCTAGTGATGGGCGTTCAGCGTTTGCAGTCGGTCCTTTTCAGCCTGCAATGCCTCGCCGAGTCCGGCGACGCCGAACGCCAGATTCCCGGACGAGCCACCCAGACACATCTCGAGGCTGCGCGCGTCCTCGATGCGGTTACCAAACTGCTGCGAATAGACATCCGTGGCTTCCTGGCCCAAGCAGGCTAGGTCAATGGGGCGGTTACTCGGAAAGTTCAACAGGCTCATATCCATGGTCACGCTCGCGGCCGACGTCTGGCGGCGCCGGTGAATTGAGGACAGGTTCGGCGGATCGGCGGTCACGTCGGGTGTCGAGGGCAGCGGATGCCCGTTTCCCGGGAAATCCAGTGTGCGGATGAAGTTTAGTCATTTTGGAAATGTGTTTCTCTAGGTAAAATTACTTAGAAATTAAATTCCAAATCGAGTCCGGCATGAACTACAGTTTCGTCCTGAAGATGCAACGCAATTCGAGCCCCGGCAGGGCCGTGCACCGCACACCGCCCTTCGCCCTCTATATATAGGAGACAGAGTGAGCATGAAGATCAAGTTGATGGCCGTTGCCGCTGCCGCCGTTTTGGCGACGCCGCTGGCCCACGCAGAGAAGATCGGTGTGACGATGGCCTTCTTTGACGACACGTTCCTGACCATCCTGCGCAACAGCATCGCAAACACGGCCAAGAAGGACGGCGCAACCGTTCAGATCGAGGACGCCGGCAACGACGTCAGCAAGCAGCTCAGCCAAGTCCAGAACATGATTGCGCAAAAGGTTGATGCGATCATCGTGAACGCTGTCGATACTGATGCGACGCCGAAGATCACGAAGATGGCGGCGGCGGCGAACATTCCGCTCGTGTACGTGAACCGCAAGCCGGTGGACTTCGACAAGCTGCCGGCCGGCGTTGCGGTCGTCGCGTCCGATGAGAAGCTGTCGGGCACGCTCCAGACGCGTGAAGTGTGCAAGCTGCTCGACGGCAAGGGCAACGTGCTGGTGCTGATGGGCGAGATGTCCAACGAGGCAGCCCGCACGCGGACCAAGGACATCGAAGAGGTGCTTGGGACGAATGACTGTTCCGGCATGAAGATCGTCGACAAGCGCGAAGGGAAGTGGAGTCGCACGCAAGCGCAGGACATCACAATGAACTGGTTGAGCTCCGGCGTGAAGTTCGACGCGATTATCGCGAACAACGACGAAATGGCGATCGGCGCGATCAACGCGCTGAAGGCGGCGCGCAAGCTGACGCCGAAGACCGTCGTCGCTGGGATTGACGCGACGCCTGACGCGCTCGCCGCGATGAAGAGCGGCGATCTGAAGGTGACTGTGTATCAGAACGCGGCGGGGCAAGGTTCGCAGGCGGTCGAGACGGCGCTCAAGCTCGCGAAGAAGCAGAAGGTGGATCGCTTCGTGAATGTACCGTTCGAACTCGTGACGCTCGACAACATGAGCAAGTACGCGGGAAAGCCCTAATCGGCCGAGTGTTGAAGGCCAGCGGGCCGGCTGCTGTGTCGCCGGCCACGGGCTTATTCTGAGGAGCGAACATGTTCACCGCCAAGATGGCGTCGACCGTGACCAATCTGGACGCACTGTCGCCTGATTCGATCGCCCTGCCCGATCAGGACGTTTTGCTGGATGTCCGTGGTGTGGGCAAGTCTTTCCCAGGTGTCGTCGCGCTCGACGGCGTGGAGTTCCGCGTGCGCCGAGGCAGCGTGCATGCGCTGATGGGCGAGAACGGTGCGGGTAAGTCGACGCTGATGAAGATTATTGCCGGCGTATATACGCCGGACAAGGGCGAGATTCACCTGAAAGGCGAGCCGGTCACGCTGAACGGCCCGCTCGATGCCCTCAATCGCGGCATCGCGATGATCCATCAGGAACTAAATCTGATGGCCTACATGACAGTGGCGGAGAACATCTGGATCCGCCGCGAGCCGAAAAATCGCTTTGGGCTAATCGATCACGCGGAATTACGTCGGCGCACGCTGGCCCTCTTCGAGCGTCTTTCGATCGACATTGATCCGGAGGTCGAAGTGCGGACGTTGACGGTCGCGAGCCGCCAGATGGTCGAAATCGCGAAGGCCGTATCGTTCGACTCCGACATTCTGATCATGGACGAGCCGACGTCAGCGTTGACCGACAAGGAAGTCGGTCACCTGTTTCGCATCATTCGCCAGCTGCGAGAGCAAGGCAAAGGCATCGTCTACATCACGCACAAGATGAACGAGCTGTTCGAAATCGCCGACGAATTCTCGGTGTTTCGCGACGGCAAGTACATCGGTACGCACGCGTCGACCGATGTCACACGCGACGACATCATTCGCATGATGGTCGGGCGCGAGATCACGCAGATGTTTCCGAAGGAGGAGGCGCCGATTGGAGACGTCGTGCTGTCCGTGAAGAACCTGACCGTGGACGGTGTGTTTCGCGACGTGAGCTTCGATCTGCGCGCGGGAGAGATACTCGGTGTGGCGGGGCTTGTTGGATCCGGGCGATCGAATGTCGCTGAGGCGCTGTTCGGCGTGGTGCCGGCGACGTCCGGCGAAATCTGCATCGATGATCAGCGGGTGAGGATCGACTCGCCCGCGAAGGCGATGAAGCATGGGATGGCCTTTCTGACCGAGGATCGAAAAGACACGGGCTGCTTCCTGAGTCTCGACCTGCTTGCGAACATGGAAGCGGCAGTGCTCAAGAGCCGCTACGTGAAGTTCAATTTCGTGCAACGGGCTCAGCTCAAGCGCGATTGCGAAGAGATGAGCCTCACGCTGCGCGTGAAGACGCCCGGGCTGCATGAGGAAATTCAGAACTTGTCTGGCGGCAACCAACAAAAGGTACTGATTGGCCGTTGGCTGCTAACCCGGCCGCGGATTCTGATCCTCGACGAGCCGACACGCGGCATCGACGTCGGTGCGAAGGCCGAGATTCACCGCCTCGTCTCAAGGCTGGCTGGCAAGGGCGTGGCGGTGCTGATGATTTCGTCGGAGATGCCAGAGGTGTTGGGCATGAGCGACCGCGTGATGGTCATGCACGACGGGCGGATGACCGGCATCGTGGACCGCAAAGACGCGGATCAGGTACGAATTATGGACCTGGCATCCCGCTAAGCAAGAACACTGTACGGAGACAAAGCAATGAGCAACTTCAATTCGGTCGCGGGCCCGCAGTCCGTCGCAGCCAGGTCGCGGCGCCTCAAGTGGCCGCCAGAGCTGAGCATCTTTCTGGTACTGATCGGGATCAGCCTGTTCTTCGAGGCGGTGGGCTGGAGCGTCGTCGGCCAGAGTTTCATCTTCAACGCGGAACGGCTCGAAATTATTATTCTGCAGATGGCGGTGATTGGCATCATCGCAGTGGGCGCGAACCTCGTCATTATCACGAGTGGTATCGACTTGTCTCCAGGGTCGGTAGTCGCTGCAGCTGCGGTCGTGTCAGCAAGTCTCGCTCAAGTTTCCGACTTCCCACGTGCTGTGTTTCCGCACCTGACGGACTTGCCGGTGATATGGCCCGTGCTAGCTGGCATTATTGTTGGTTTGATGGTAGGGCTGATAAACGGCTCGCTAATCGCATTTACGGGCATCCCTCCGTTCATTGCGACACTCGGCACAATGGTCGCAGCACGCGGTTTCGCGAAATGGTTTACGGATGGCATGCCGGTCTCGATGCTGACCGACCAGTTCGCAGCGATCGGCGCGGGTGCGAACCCTGTGATCATTTTTCTGGCAATCGCCGCGATCTTTCACGT
Source organism: Cupriavidus sp. GW822-FHT03E04 (assembly GCF_058801495.1). Lineage (NCBI taxonomy): Bacteria > Pseudomonadati > Pseudomonadota > Betaproteobacteria > Burkholderiales > Burkholderiaceae > Cupriavidus > Cupriavidus sp. GW822-FHT03E04. The sequence continues at coordinate 39,141 of NZ_JBXANI010000030.1, read as the reverse complement.
GGTATTGCGCTATACGCGCTTTGGCAAGTTTACGTATGCAATCGGTGCGAACCGTCAGGCCGCGATTGTTTCGGGTATCAACGTGACGGGTCATCTGTTACTTGTCTATGCGATCGCCGGAGCATTGAGTGGTATAGCAGGAAGCGTCACGGCGGCGCGCGCGATTTCCGGCCAGTCCGGTATGGGAATGATGTACGAACTCGACGCGATTGCAGCGGTTGTTATCGGCGGCACGTCGCTGTCGGGCGGGTTGGGGCGCATCACCGGCACGGTGATAGGCGTGCTGATCCTCGGCGTGATGACGTCGGGTTTCACGTTTATCCGCATTGACACATACTACCAAGAGATGGTTAAGGGAGCGATCATTGTCGCGGCTGTCGTTGTGGACCAGTATCGAAACAAGAAAAAGCGCCGTTGATCGCCCACGGTGGATTGCAGTTGCGGAGACTTCCCTTTAAGAATTCGCCGCAGCAAACGTGGGCAAGTTTCTGAGCATAGATTGGTTCTCCACCGCGCGCGTGCATGCGCGCGGGCCAGGAGACGGACTGTATCTACTACCGAACGCGCATTGCCGAATCATCGAACACGTAACAGCACGGACGGAATGGGCCAATCGCGCCTCGCCGTCGATCTTTCAAATCACCAAAGGGATTGTCATGAAGATTGCTCTAGATCCTTATATGATCCGTCACCTGTCACTCGACACCTTGCCGCAGGTCGTGGCGGCACTCGGCTACGACCAGATTGAGCTTTCGCCGCGCAGCGATTTCCTCGACTGGTGGGTCATGCCGCGCGCGACCCGGGGACGCATGGCGGCGTTCAAGCAGGCGATGAGGGTGAACGGCGTTGGGCTGGTCTCGCTGCAGCCGATGTATCGCTGGGCTAGCCCGTTCGAGGACGAGCGGCAATGGGCAGTGCGCTGCTGGAAGAAGGCCATCGAAGTCGCTGTCGAAATGGAATGCAAGCTGATGGTGTCGGAATTCGGCCGTGGCGCGTCCCCGGAACGGTCCGTCGGCGAGCGGCCGGGTGCGAACCCGAAGGAGATGTGTGAAGCTGCGTGGTTCCGCTCGATGGACGAACTGCTGCCGATTTTCGAGCGCGAAGGCATCACTCTGTCGGTTGAGCCGCATCCCGAGGACTGGATCGAGCAGCTTCAGCCTGCCATCGACATCGTGAACAACATCGGGTCGAAAGCGCTGAAGCTGTCCTACATCGCGCCGCATACGTTCTATTACGGCGACGACATGGCTGCGATGATTCGTGAGGCTGCGCCGGTTCTCGCGCACGTGCGCGTTGCCGACACGTTCGACCCCAAGAAGAGCAGCCAGTTGCGCTACATCGTCAATCCTCCCGGGTCGAACAACATTCGCGTACACCAGCACCTCGACATTGGCCAGGGCGAGATCGACTGGGACGTGTTCTTCGGCACGCTGGGCGAGGTCGGCTTCGACGGAGTGATGTCGTCGTGCGTGTTCGCGTGGGAGGACCGCGCGGAAGATTCGTCCCGTTTCATGCGCAGTGAAATGCAGCGCTACGTCGATCGCTACTTCCACCGCACTGCCCGCTGAACCCGACCGTACTCCGAACATGAGCCGATCAATTCAATTCGCAGTCAACCGGATCAGCGTACCGCGCCGGCTGGTCGCCGATTATTTCGCGATGTACCGGCGTCTCGGCGTCTCGGCGGTCGAGATACACAATGACCTGGCTTGGCAGTATCGGCCAGATGCGCACGATGCCGGATCGCGGCTACTCGGGCTCCGTGTAGCTCGAACCGTTCGCGGCCGAAATCATGGCCGAGATCAATGGCGAAACCTTGATCGCGAAGAGAGTCGCTTATTTCCGCAGTGCAGTGTTCTGACATCCCGGACAACGAGGCAATTGGTATGGCTCTGCAAATTGGTGTGAGCGGCTGCGGCGCGATCGGGCGGGATCACATTCGCCGGCTGACCCGCACGCTGTCCAGTGCCTGCGTGGTGGGGGTGACCGACATCGATCCGCAACTGGCACGCAACGCAGTGTCGATGTCTGGCCTGAGTGCTGAGGTATTCGCGAACGGCCACGAGCTGATCGAGGCGTACGACGTGCAAGCGGTGCCGGTTGCGTCGTGGGTGCCGACGCATGTGGCATTCGTGCTGAAGTCGATCACACGCGAGAAGCCGGTTTTCTGCGAGAAGTCGCTCGCAATGATTGCTGACGGCTGCATGCGGATTGTCGAGGCCGAACATGCGCACGGCCGCCGTCTCGTGCAGGTCGGTTTCATGCGTCTGTATGACGAAGGATATCCTGCACTTAAGCAGGTGATCGGCAGTGGGCGGATAGGCGCACCTCTGATGCTGCACTGCGCGCACCGCAACGAATCCGTCGGCGAGCGCTATATGACCGACATGGCGATCACAGATACGCTGATCCATAAGCTCGACGTGCTGCGCTGGCTGCTCGGAGAAGACTACGTGAGCGCCCAGGTTGTCTATCCGAAGAAGACGCGCTACGCCTCGTCGCACCTCGCCGATCCGCAGATCGTCGTGCTCGAGACGGTGGGCGGCGTGCGCGATGACGTAGAGCTCTTCGTCAACTGCCAGTATGTCTACGATATCCAGTGTGAGGTGGTGGGCGAGAACGGCATTGCGAAACTGCCGGATCCGCTGGCGGTATCGATGAAGCATGCGATGGTGATCTACCGACTGGAAGGAGCGGCTTATCGGGTCCTACGACATCGAACTGCGGGCCTTCATCGACTGCGTGCGCGGCAGCACGCTGACCGGGCCGTCTGCGTAGGACGGGTACGCGGCCGCAGTTGTCGCGGATGCGTGCGTGCTCGCGCAAAAGAGCGGCTAGGTCGAGCAGATCGACCTGGCGGCGCAGCCGGAGTTCTATCACGCTTGACCATTGCGTTGCGCCATTGATCGATCCCCGAGTTCACCGATATTTCTTTCAATCTGTCCGGAACCCGGACTCTATTTTCTACTGATATGACGATGAAGATTGGTTGTGCGCCTTGCTGCTGGGGCGTGGACGATGTGAGGAATCCGCACCTTCCGTCGTGGCGGCACGTGTTAGCCGAGGCGTCGGAAGCAGGCTACTCAGGTATCGAGCTCGGCCCTTACGGGTACATTCCTCTGGAGCTCGATCTCGTGCGTGGCGAACTTGATCGGCGGCACCTGAGTATCACTGCCGGGACGATCTTTGACGATCTCGTGTCGCCGGAGAACCTGTCTAGCCTGCTGCGCCAAACGCGCGAGATTTGTGCGCTGATCAAACAACTGCCGCAGCTGCCAACGCAGCCCGGCCAGCGTTTCCCGGCGCCTTATCTGGTGGTGATGGACTGGGGGCACGCGGAGCGCGACTACGCGGCCGGCCATTCGGATCGTGCGCCCCGGCTGTCAGCCTCCCAATGGGCTGGCATGGTCGATCATATCCGGAAGATCGCCGAGATTGCGCGAGACGAATTTGGCGTGCGCGCGGTGATTCATCCACATGCAGGCGGCTACATCGAGTTTGCGGACGAAATCGATCGCATCGTCGCCGACATTCCATCGGATATCGCGGGCCTGTGCCTGGACACTGGCCATCTCTACTACTCGGGCATGGATCCGACGACGTGGCTGTGCCGGCACGCGGACCGCCTCGACTACGTCCACTTCAAGGATATCGATCTCGCAACGTACGAACAGGTGATGGGAGAACACATTGCCTTTTTCGCGGCCTGCGCGCGCGGCGTAATGTGCCCGATCGGCAAGGGCGTGCTCGACTATCCGAAGATCAAACAGACGCTGGATGATCTAGGCTACTCCGGCTATATCACGATCGAGCAGGAGCGCGATCCCCGCAACGCCGGCACCAGCCTGCGCGACGTAGCGGCCAGTCGCGAATTCCTCGCATCGGTGGGCTTCGCCTAAACAAGCACAATGAAGGAGCGCTAGAACCATGATCGACGGACAAATTTTGCTTGGAAAATCCATTCCTTGGGGGATGGTCGGTGGCGGGCTGGGCAGCCAGATAGGTTACATCCATCGATCGGCCGCATTGCGCGACGGCAGCTTTCAGCTCGTCGCGGGTGCATTCGACATCGATCCGGATCGCGGCAGGAACTTCGGCCAGCGATTGGGGGTGAACGTAGAACGCTGCTACGCGGACCACAAGACGATGTTCGAGGCAGAAGCAAGCCGTCCGGACGGCATTCGCGCGGTGTCAATCGCAACGCCGAACAACACACATTTTGAAATCTGCAAGGCGGCGCTGAATGCCGGGCTGCACGTGGTCTGCGAGAAGCCGCTTTGCTTCACAGTCGCCGAGGCGGAGGAACTGCTGCAGTTTGCGCGTGAAACAAACAAGATCGTCGGCGTAACGTACGGCTATTCCGGACATCAGATGATCGAGCAGGCGCGCGAGATGATCGCGCGCGGTGACCTCGGCGAGATCCGCATCGTACAGATGCAGTTCGCTCACGGTTTCCATAGCGAAGCGGTTGAAATGGCCAATCCGGCCACCCGTTGGCGCGTGGATCCGAAATTTGCCGGCCCGAGCTATGTTCTCGGCGATATCGGAACGCATCCGCTATACATCGCGGAAGTGATGCTGCCCGATCTGAAGATCGAGCGGCTCCTGTGTTCGCGGCAGAGTTTCGTCAAGAGCCGCGCGCCACTTGAGGACAATGCGTTTACGATAATGGAATACCGCGGCGGCGCGATCGGCTACGTGTGGTCGTCAGCAGTGAACGCAGGTTCGATGCATGGACAAAAGGTTCGCGTGATCGGATCGAAGGCAAGCCTCGAATGGTGGGACGAGCAACCGAACCAGATGCGTTACGAAATTCAAGGACAGCCTGTGCAGATTCTCGAGCGCGGGATGGGCTATCTGCATCCGAAGGCAGTGCACGACGACCGTATCGGCGCCGGGCACCCCGAAGGATTGTTCGAGGCATGGTCGAACCTGTACTACAGGTTTGCGCTCGCGATGGATGCCGCCGATCGTCAGGACGAGGAAGCGTTGCGCAGTATCCGTTATCCGGACGTCCACGCAGGGGTGGAGGGCGTGCGCTGGGTGGAGAACTGTGTGCGCTCAGCCGATGCTGGCGGCGTTTGGGTCGACTACCGTTGACCGCGTGGCCGGTGATTTCCGGCCCACGCCGGCTCGGAACAAGGGCGAACTGTCCATGCTCCGAGCCGGCGTAGACGCGTACCCAGGGGCGACCTGGTTGACGCACTGGTCTTCGTGGCATCATGGGGGCGTTTTTCACTATTTGATGGAAATTTTTCGGTCGAGCCCTGACCAATGGAGTCACGAATTCGGGATCGCTACTTTCTCGCCTCAAATGAGCCCATTCCAGAACCCACCTGCAACCGTCGACGAATTCCTGCAGTGCATCACACGAGAATACGACGGTCTGAGCAAGCGACTTAAATCAATTGCTCATTATGTCGAGACACACCGCGACCACCTAGGCCTCGAAGGCATCCAGTCTCTGGCTGACGAGTGTGGCGCGCAGCCGTCCGCGATCGTGCGCTTCGCGCAGCATTTCGGCTTCTCGGGTTTTTCCGAGATGCAACGTTTGTTCCGTGACGGACTGGCGGAACAGATCGCGCCGGGGCGAGCCTACAACCTCCGGCTTCGCGATATGATCGAGTCTGGCTCTTCCAGCCTCCAACCCGAGCAGATCGCCGACGAATTTTTCAACGGCAGCATTGCCGGCATGCAGCAATTGCGCCAGACGCTGGATCAGAATGCGTTTGCGCACGCTGTTCATATGCTGGCGGAAACGCAAGCGATTTGGATTGCCGGATCGAGGCGATCCTTTCCGATCGCCGTCTATCTCGACTATGCGCTACAGCACACTGACAAGCGCATTGGCCTCTTCAGTGCGCTCGGGAGCATGCAGCAGGGGCAAACCCGATCAGTATGCAAGGGAGACGTGCTGATTGCGATTTCCTTCGTGCCTTATGCGGAAGAGACGACACAGGTCGCACAACACGCGACGCAACGAGGCGCACGGCTGATCGCCATTACCGACAGTCGTATGAGTCCATTGGCTCGCGAAGCCGAGGCGACGCTGCTGGTACAGGACAGCGCGACTTTCGGTTTCCGGGCACTAACGGCGACGATGGGGCTCGCGCAGAGCCTTTTCGTCGCGCTCGCTTATCGGCTCGAGCTTTCATATCGACCGACCACGACGCCTGCCGGCACGCGCGGCACTGAAGAAACAATCTAAAATGCCCGCCGCTATGCGAATGAATGTGCATGGCGACGGGCATCGGCGGGCGATATCCAGGTGGTCGGCATCGCAAATTCGGCCCTCTTTGCTCGCCGATCGGCGCTGCATGATTGACTTCCGCTGTCTATAGAACCGCACGCCTTCCTCGTCACATGCATTCATGTCGACGAAGAGGCTCTTCTTCCAGTCGCCGAAGCTATGCCACGCCATCGGAATCGGAACGCATTGATACCGATCTGGACGCGGCGCCAGGATTCGCGAGCGATGGTGAACAACGATACGCTGTTGCCGAATTCGTGCACGCTGATCGGCGTCACCGCTTCGGACAAGTCCCTCACGCGCACGCAGGCGAGCAGCGGGCCGAAATTCTCTTCCTTATGCAGATGCAAGCGTCGGGCGTAACGTGGTCGAACAGCGTTCCACCGATGAAGTAGCCCGTCATCGTTCGCCAGCTGAACCGTAGGTGGCACCGATGAGGTGATTCTTCGCCTCGCCGAGCGCCTGCACGCGCTTATCGTGCTGAACGCCGCGTTCTTGAACACAGAATGCGATCGGCGTGGAGTCGACCGCAGGACGCTGAACGTCCTGGCAGGCGGAGCCGCCTGAGTCAGTAGATCTGCGATGGACAGAGTGGCCGGCGGATCGCATTCGCCTGGCTTGGGCACGAAGGTGTTGCCTGCGGCGATCGCGACCGGGAACTCAACCTGTTCAGGCAAAATTCGAATGCATGAGTCATCGTCATGTCCTGGAGGGGGCTTTTTCGAATATCGAATCAGAAACTGGCGTTCACGGCGTCTTCGCGCGACGGACCGGCTTGTCTTGCCATCAAGTCGAACCAGGTATCGCGTAGCCATCGTGCGCAAGCGACGTTGTTGTCGAAGATCGAATAGCGTGCGCCTCCACCATAGTCGGGAAACGGGATGAATTCGCAACTTATCTGCTCGAGTCGCGTCGGTCGCGCTAACACCTGCCATTGCAGCAACTGGCGCAGTGCGTCCTTCCATGTCTCGAGATTCGCTGCGCACCATGTGTCGTGGTAGGCGCCGGGCGCGGGCTCGAGGAACGGATACTGGATGCCTCGTCCGGGCCGTCCGTCGGGACGATTCATCCGGCGATTCGCGGGATTGTTCGGCATCACGCTGCGCGCGTGGGCGTGATGCACCCAGCCGCGCTCGATCCAGTCGGCGTATATAGCCGCGGGCGATGCCGGGTCCAGCACTAGCTGCCCGGTCCGGACTTGCTCGCGAATGCCCGATGCGTCGAGCTCGGCGAGATTGCCGATCTTGAACAGCAGGTGTGAATGATCGAGCGTGATCCGAAACGTCGCGCCGGCCTGCTCGACCCGTCTCGCGACCCGCGCAACGCGGGTGAAGTCCTCGCTCCACATGTCGACGTGCACTTCGAGGCACGGCAGGCAGCCGACTGGCTCGCCGTGCTCGCAGGCGCGAAGATAGAAAGACGCGACTTCGTCGTCCGACAGTGGGTGTCCGTCCGCGTGGGTCGCGTGCAACTGGCAGTTCAGCACTTTACTGCCAAAGCGGGCGCCCGCGTCGATGATCTCTACGACGTGCGCTTCGTCGAGGCCAGCGCGCCAGATGCCGCCGATCGTGCGAATTGGCAGCGCGTGGCGTTCGACCAGCGAAAAATAGGGCGTCAGGTCCTCGCCGGGCATCGGGTTCTTCTCGACGTAGTCGAATGCGCCGGCGTCGGCGATCATCCGGAAGCGTTCCGCGGCGGTCGGCGACGGCAAGCCATCGTGCTCGAGCACGCCGTCAATGTTCACGCCAATGAGAATCGGTTCAGCCATCGTCTCCCTTCCGTTGTTGCCGTGGATGGCTGTCAAATGTACGGACTCGGACGATGCTCTGCACGCGTGGCGTTGGCGAAAAATCGGCAAGATAAAGATCGACTTTTCGGCAGCGGGGAGCGACACCGGATCGCGGCGTCGGTGTGGACGCGTCGCTACGTTTGGCAGGCCGCTTCGCCTGATGCGTGCAGCGGCCTGCATGAGACGCGGACGCGCGGCTCAGGTTTGCAGGTAAGGGCTGGTTCGCACGTTCGCCGAGCAGAACACCCGAAACTCGACTGGGTTGTCCGGTGGCGGCTCCTCGACCACGCCGCAGGCATGCAGCAAATGCTGCAACGCGGAGATCACCTGTCCATCCGGGTCCTGATCGATCGCGATGTCCATCGCTCCCGCCTCTATGTAGGTGCGATGCAGGTCGAGCATCTCGTGCCCGACCCAGACGACGCGGCCGAGCACGCCTGAGTTGCGCAGAGCCGACTCGATACCGACCGAGCCCCCGCCGCTATTGTAGATTCCGACCACATCGTCGTGCCTCTGCAGGGCTTTCGTCACGGCCCGGTAGCAGCGATCGTCCTGGTCGTGCGTTTCAATCGGATCGTCGTGCACGAGATCAGAAAACGCCCGCGTCAGCTGGTCGCGGCAGCCGGCGATCCGGTCCATGTGTGCCCGATAGTCCATCTGCCCGCCCAGCAGCAGCACCCGGCCGGGCCGGTGCAGCAGGCGGCCGATGTAGTAGCCGGCTGTATGGCCGGCGCGATAGTTGTCGATGCCCGCGTAGTGCACGCGCGCGATGCCGCCGATGTCGGTGACCATCGTGACGACGGTCTCGCCGCGCGCGATTGCGCGCGCCAGCGCATCGCGCACGCGCGCGGTGTCGCGCGCCGTGACGATCATCGCCGCGCGCCGGTACGCGGGCCGCTCGATAAGCGCAGCGATCCGGCTGTCGTCGCCCGCCGGCAGGATCGTCCGATGCACGACCACGCGCCGGTCGAGCATTTGCAGCGAGCGCTGCAGCGCTTGCTGCAGCCGCTTGAAGAAGAACGCGTCTGTGTCCGGCAGCAGCACGTCGACGTGTACTAGCCCGTGCCGCGTGTCAGGCAGCATCCGCGGCACGCCGAGTTGCCGGGCCGCGACGACGACGCGCTCGCGCGCTTGCGCCGATACGCTACCGCGTTCGTTCAACACTCGGTCGACCGTCGTTGTGCTGACGCCGGCTAATTCGGCGATTTCCGCGAAGCGCGCGGTTCGCTTGCGCCACCGGGGCGCCGTCTCTCCGGCCATGTCTCCTCCAGTTCTTTCGCTTCGACGCGTATTGTGTTCAGAATGACACGCTAAAGAGATGACGAAATTTCGTCAAGATAAATGTTGAGCGAGATCTGGCCGGTGCTTATTCTGATCACACGCGACGCCTTGCATTCGAGGCGCTTCAGTTCAATCAAGGAGACATAAGTGTCAGACAGCAATGTCCACCCCTTTGCGGGATCGGCCGCCGCGCAACGTCAGGCCTATCGCCTCATCGGTGGCGCAGGCGAGTTTGCGCGAGCGGAAGGCCTCGTAAACGCGAACTGGTACAAGTGCCCGGTGCCGCGTCCGGTCATGAAGCAGATGATGCAGCGAAATGACGCGCTCGCAATTCGCGACACGCTGATTTGGTATGCGGCGATCGTCGCGAGCGGCGCGCTCGCGTGGCTTGCGTGGGACCGCCATTCGCTCTGGGCGATTCCCGCATTCCTGCTGTATGGCACGCTTTACTGCAGCCCGGCGGATTCGCGCTGGCACGAGACGGGACACGGAACCGCGTTCAGAACGCGCTGGATGAACGACGTACTGTATCAGCTCGCGTCGTTTCAGATCTTCCGGCGCGCGACCGTTTGGCGCTGGAGTCATGCGCGCCACCACACGGATACGCTGATCGTCGGCCGGGACCCGGAAATTGGCGCGCAGAAGCCGACCGACTGGATGAGCCTCGCGCTGAGCGTCATCGCGCTGAAGCATGTCGCGGGCGAGTTTCGCAAGATGGCGTCGGCGACGTTGGGCCGCATTAGCGATGACGAGAAGACGTACATTCCGCAATCGGAATGGCCGAAGATTTTCCGCGAGGCCCGGATCTCCCTCGCCGTTTATGGGGTGGTGATCGGCGCATGCATGTATTTTCAGTCGATTCTGCCGCTGCTCTATATCGGCTTGCCGAGCCTCTACGGTGCATGGCTGTACGTGTACTTCGGCCTGACGCAGCATGCGGGCTTGCCGGAGAACGTGCTGGATCATCGCGAGAACTGTCGCACGGTGATGATGAATCCGGTGTTCCGGTTTCTCTATTGGAACATGAACTATCACGTCGAGCATCACATGTTTCCGATGGTGCCGTTTCACGCGCTGCCGAAACTGCATGAAACCGTGAGGGCGGATATGCCGCCGCCGTACCCGAGCAGTCTTGCCGCCTACGCCGAGATCATTCCAGCGCTCGTGCGGCAGACGCGCGATCCTTCATATCGGATTGCGCGACCGATACCCGAGGCGGTCGATCTCCGGCCGACCGAACGAACGACATGAACCAGGGAGACGCAACATGAGTCAATGGATTGACGCAATCGCATTGGACGATATCGACGAAGAAGACGTAATGCGCTTCGATCACGCGGAGCGGACCTACGCGATCTACCGGGTCGACGGCGAGGTCTATGCGAGCGACGGGATGTGCACGCACGAGCACGTTCATCTGGGCGACGGACTCGTGATCGGACACGTAATCGAATGCCCAAAACACAACGGACGCTTCGATGTGCGCGACGGCCGGCCGCTCGGCGCGCCGGTCTGCGAGAAACTCAGGACCTATCCGACGAAAGTCGAGGGCGGTCGAATTCTGATCGAGGTCTGACGCAATGGCATCCGAACGTGTGATGGCGATCGTCGGGGCGGGGCATGTCGGCGGACGCGCCGCGCAGGCGCTGCGAGAATATGGCTGGCAGGGTGGGATCGTGCTGATCGGCGCGGAATCGCATCTGCCGTACGAGCGGCCACCGTTGTCCAAGGGGTTGCTGACGGGCGAGCAGAGTGCTGCGCAATGTCAACTGCAATCGCAAGAAGCATGGCGTGACGCCAATGTCGAGCATGTTGTTGCGATGGCGCAAGAGATTGATACGGACGAGCGCGTTGTGCATTTGCATGACGGCAGGGCGATCGGATACGAATCGCTGCTGCTCGCGACGGGCGGCAGTGCACGACGCCTATCCGTCCCCGGTGCGGCCGATGATTGCGTCTTTACGCTTCGTACGATCGACGATGCGATCTCGCTCGCGCCGCGCTTCGTTCCGGGCGCGCGAATAGTCGTGATCGGAGGCGGATTTATCGGACTCGAAGTTGCGGCGTCGGCGCGATCGCGCGGTTGCGACGTGTCCATCGTCGAAGGCGGGCCACGGCTGCTCGCGAGAGTCGTTCCGCCGTCGGTAGCGGCGCGCGTGCACGCACTTCATGAGCGCAACGGCGTGCGTATCGAGACGGGAGTTTCGCTGCGCGCGATTGAGCGGCTGCCGGACAGCACACTCGCCGTACTTCTCGAGAACGGCGACGTCGCACGAGCTGATACGATCGTCGTCGGAATCGGTATCGATCCGGCCGACGAGCTCGCACGTACGTCTGGAATCGAAGTCGACCGCGGGATCGTCGTTGATTCGGAACTCGAAACTTCAGTACCCGGGATATTCGCGGCGGGGGACGTCGCGGTGTTTCCGAGCCGCTTTTCATCTCAACACATTCGGCAGGAGACCTGGCACAACGCCGAGACGCAGGCACGCGTGGCGGCACGCAACATGCTGGGCGGGCGGGACGCCTATCGCGAATTGCCATGGTTCTGGTCCGATCAGTATGATCATCAACTGCAGGTGACCGGCGAGCCGGCACTGGCTGCTCGATCGGTCACGCGGACGCTGGCCTGCCATGCGGAAATCCACTTTTACTTTGATGCGAATGCCACGCTTGTGGGCGCGAGTGGCTTCGGTCCCGTTAACAGTCTCGCGAAAGATATGAAGCTTGCACGAATGCTGGTCGATCGCGGCACGGCGGTTGCGCCTGAGCGGCTGAGTGATGAAAGCGTGAGGCTCAAAAGTCTGTTGTAAACGAGGTAGAGTATGGTAGACGATTTCGAATGGCCGTCATAGGGACTAGCGATCTTGGGGTAGTGACACTTTCCCCTATATGACGGCCTGACCCGAAACGCTGCGGCGCGCGGGCCTGAATCACCTTGAACCGGTCCAGTTCGCGCATCGACATGGTGACCATCTCGGGCTTCGGCATGGCTGGCGCTCCAATCCAAACGGATAGAGCGCCAGCACGCTCGCGTTAGCCTACGGGTACGACTTTTCTATTTGGCTCAAGTACGACGTTAATATTTATCCCTGACAGAAAATGTCAAGGTTGGCTTGAATTGTCGCGCCAGTTAGGTTCAAATGTCAGCACGAACGTGCCTTTTTTGGGGGACTGTGGGGCAGTCGAATCGCTGGTTTCGTTCGATGCTTGATCTGCGTGAAGCGCGAGACTTCCCTCTCTGGTGCCTGGGCCTAGGTTTCAGGAGAGGGGGCAGACGTCAGGTCGTCGAAGCCCGCGTTCAGATTCCCTCCGGGCAATCGCTTTGGCGCTGCCGCGCGAGATAACTGATCAGATCATCCGGTGTGCGGCCAGGAGTTACAACGGCCATTCGGCCAGCCTTGGCTGACTGGGGCGCGATCCGCCGACTGCGACGTTCGGAGAGTGTGGCCAACAACCAAGGCTCACCAGATATGCTCGATCTGGAAATGTCATTCGGGTGCAGCAATGTATCTGTGCATGTCGTCTCTTCCGAGTCGGTGCGCGCGTTCAGGAACCGCCATCGTCCAGCCACGCCACGTCTGATTTCCAGGTGGCATTCGCGATGAAGTCGTGTAGCTTCTCGCGCATCATTGTCATCCATGCCTCTGCGAAGCGCGAGGGAGGCTGATCACGCAGGGTTGTGATCGCGACCGTAGAGCGAATCGCTGGCCGCTCTATACGGTGCGCCACCAACTCTCCCGATTCGATCTCTTGCTGGATTGCAACATAGGTCAGTATGGAGTACCCCAATCCAGCCTTGACCAGCCGCTTCGTTAGCGCAACGCTATCCACTTCGAGCGCCACGCGCAAGCGCACCCCGTGCTGAATCGCCGCCTGCTCGACCAGACGCCGGTTGCTGTGGGGAAGGCCGGGCAGGATGAGGGGGATGTCGGCCAGGTCACGGATTTGCAACTCCGATTTGCTGGCACCGGATCCCGGTGGCCCAACCAGAATCATCGGCTCGTTGAATAGCGGCCGAACGTCGAATGCGTCCAGCGGCGGCTGGTTATAGACCACCGCCAGGTCGACGCGCCGGTCAAGCACCCATTCCTGCAGCGAACTGCTCAATCCCTCGCGCACGTGCAGAGAAACTCGCGGCCATCGGGCGCGGAATTCTTCAGTTAACTCGGCGCCGACAAGCAGGCCAATAGTCGGTGGTAGGCCCACAGCCAGATGGCCCCGTTCTTCATCGGCGCTGGCGCGAACGGCCTCACCGGTCTCCGCAAGCATGTGCGTGATCATTTCCGCTCGTTCGAGCAATCGCGATCCCGCGGCAGTGACTCTTGCGCCACGTCCATGGCGAACAAGCAGTGGAACGCCAATCTCCGTTTCCAGTTTGGCTATCTGCCGGCTAAGTGCTGGTTGCGCAATGTAAAGCTCGGCCGCGGCCCGACTGAAGCTGCCGGCGCGTGCAACGTGTATGAAGCTTCTGAGTTCGCGGATATCCATGTGTACGATGAGCGATGCCTGTACGGCATAGCTTTGTATGTTTATACGGTCTTTGTCAAGCGAATAGCAGCAATCTATGCTTCCGACAGATACGAAGTACTCAAAAGATCAGTCGGAGACATCCATGTTGCCCTTCGCACTCCTGCGACCCTCATTCCTTCCCTAGCCGCCACCGCCATGCGGCCTGCCCGGACGTAACCGGGCGAGCAACCAGCATTCCTGGAACGCCGCTGCACGAGAGTTCCGCCTTGCCATTTGGCGAGCGGGGAGCCCTTTGACTTTGTACAAGGCCCGGTGACACCGCCGCAGAGCATTCGCGGTTGGTAAGACTGCACCGGGCACAGGAGACGTAATCAAATGAAGCATTTCAAGAAACTGCACGTCCAGGTGCTGTTCGGACTCGTCTGTGCAGTCATCCTCGGCCTTGTTGCTCCTCAGTGGGCGATCGCAATGAAGCCATTAGGGCAGGGCTTCATCGCTTTGCTGAAGATGATGCTTGCCCCCATCATTTTCTGTACTCTGGTTCAGGGTCTCGCCCATGTCCGTGACTTGCGCATGCTGGGCCGTATGGGCGTGAAATCGCTTGTGTACTTCGAAGTACTGAGCACCGTGGCAATGGTCCTCGGCTTCGTGCTGGTCAATGTATTCCAGCCCGGCCTCGGGCTGCACGCAACCAACCTCGCCGAAAGCGTTGATGCCGTCAAGGCCACAGCGAATGCAGGTGGAATTTCCGCTATCGACTACATCCTGGGGTTGATTCCGCACACGCTGGTGGATGCTTTTGCCAAGGGCGACATCGTCCAGGTGCTGATTATCTCCATTCTGGCGGGCTTGGCACTGAATCTCTCGGTGGGGTCGGAATCCGTGCTGCTCCGCGGCCTTGACGAGGCCCAGTCGGTGCTTTTCCGGATGCTTGCCTTCATCATGAAGCTGGCGCCGCTCGGGGCCTTCGGCGCCATGGCGGCGGCAGTCGGAAGCTATGGCGGCATGACGCTCGTGTATCTGCTCAAGGTGATTGTGCTGTACTACGCCGCGTCGCTGATCTTCGTGTTTGGCGTGCTGAGCTCGGTCAGTTGGATGATCGGCTTGCCCTATTTCTCGATCCTCAAGCTGATCCGTGAAGAATTGCTCCTGATTTTCGGGACGGCTTCGAGCGAGGTCGCGTTCCCGCGGCTGGTCGAAAAGTTCCAGCGCGCGGGTTGCGATGAAGCCGTGGTGGGGTTCGTTCTGCCGGCCGGCTACAGCTTCAACCTGGATGGCACGTCGATCTACATGGCGATTGCAATCGGCTTCATCGCGCAAGCGACCGATACGCCGTTCTCGCTCTGGCAGCAGCTCGGGCTTCTGGCGATCCTGAGCCTGACCTCCAAGGGCGGTACCACCGTTGCCGGCGGCGCCTTCGTCAAGCTGGCTGCGACGCTTCAATCCGTGAACTCCCTGCCCCTTGCCGGCTTGGGCCTGTTGTTCGGCATCGACCGCGTCATGGCCGTCGCCACGGCATTAGTCAATGTTGTCGGTAACACCATGGCTGTATTTACCATCGCGCGCTGGGAAGGGGCGTTCGATGCAGACGCCTTCACCCGCGAGACTGGTGGTCGTGTC
This sequence comes from Cupriavidus sp. GW822-FHT03E04, assembly GCF_058801495.1. Lineage (NCBI taxonomy): Bacteria > Pseudomonadati > Pseudomonadota > Betaproteobacteria > Burkholderiales > Burkholderiaceae > Cupriavidus > Cupriavidus sp. GW822-FHT03E04. The sequence continues at coordinate 23,728 of NZ_JBXANI010000030.1, read as the reverse complement.
CGAACTCCTCTTCTATCAATGAATACGACCGCGGCAACGAGTACTGCCGCACCCAAAGCGAACTGAACTTCACCAAGGTCTTGTCATGCAGCCACGTATTTCACCCCTCAACCCAGAAGTTCTCGATGCGGCGCAGCGCACGGTGTACGACGCCATCGCGAGCGGCCCGCGCAAGGGCGTCCGTGGACCACTCGCTGTCTGGTTGCATCGCCCGCAACTGGCTGACCGCGCCCAGGCGTTGGGCCGGTACTGTCGCTATGACAGCAGCCTCCCGCCGCGCCTGTCGGAACTTACGATCCTGTTCATGGGCCGGCATTGGCTCGCCGAATATGAATGGGCCGCGCACAAGCCCTTTGCCCTGGAGGCGGGCGTTGCGCCGGCAGTCATCGATGCGATCCGGGATGGCACCGAGCCACCGTTCGCCCAGCGGGACGAGGCACTGGTGTACGAGTTTCTCGCCCAGCTTCATGCACAGCGCGCCGTGGATGATGTCCTCTACGCCGAGCTCGTCGATGCGATCGGGCAGGACGGTGTTGTCGACCTGGTCGGCGTTGCCGGCTACTACACGCTCATCTCGATGACCATCAAGGTCTTCAATGTTCCGCCGCCCGCCGGTGCGACGCCTGAACTGCCAACGACTCTCTGACAAGGAACCTGCTGTGAATACCGTGGATACCATGAACCCTTCGACAACTTCTTCGTCCGCCGGCCGCCTGCAAGGCAAGGTGGCAATCGTGACCGGCGCTGGCTGCATCGGGCCCGGCTGGGGCAACGGCCGGGCTGTCGCTGTCCTGTTCGCCATGGCTGGCGCACGCGTTTTCGCCGTGGACAAGAGCATGGAGGCGATGGAAGAAACGCTGCGCCGGGTGCGCGACGCAGGTGGCGACGTTACGCCGTACACATGTGATGTCACCGACAGCACGGCGGTGAAGACCATGGTGGATGCGTGCGTTGAACAATACGGACGTGTCGACATTCTCGTGAATAACGTCGGCGGGTCCGCGGCGGGCGGGCCGGTTGATCTGTCGGAAGAGAAGTGGGATGCCCAGGTCGCTTTCAACCTGAAGAGCGTGTACCTGACCTGCAAGCACGTGATTCCGGCCATGGAAAGTGTTGGTGGCGGCGCGATCGTCAATACCGCCTCGACCTCGGGGCTGCGCTGGACTGGATCGGCCCAAGTGGCCTATGCGGCGTGCAAGGCCGGGGTCATCCATCTTTCCAGGGTGGTGGCGGTGGAATACGCCAAGAAGGGAATCCGGGTCAACACTGTCGTACCTGGTCAGTTGCACACGCCGATGGTTGAGGCGCGTCTTGCCGGCCAGCGCTTTGGCGGTGATGTCGACAAGCTTCTGGAAAGCCGTGTGGCACGCATCCCGCTCGGCTTCATGGGAGATGGCCGCGATACCGCCAACGCGGCGCTGTTCCTTGCTTCCGATGAGGCACGCTTCATCACCGGCACGGAAGTGGTGGTTGACGGCGGCATGATTGCGCGCTGCGATTGACCATGCAGGCGCAACTGAACGGCGGTCTGTGGGACTGCCACACCCATATCTATGGCCCGTGGGAGATCCATCCACTCCCCGGCGATGCGGCCTACCAGCCGGCCGAGGCGCCGATGGAGCGGCTCCTGGCCGTCCATGCACGGCTCGGGATTACGCATGGCGTGCTGGTCCAGGCGGCGTGCTACCGGAACGACCACAGTGCGTTGCTGGCGGCCCTGGCAATTTCGGGCGGCCGGTATCGCGGCATCGCGCTGCTGGACCATGCCACGACGGATGACGAGTTGCGGGCGCTCCACGACGGGGGGGTGCGGGGCATCCGATTCAACTTCATGGGGCATCTGCCGGGGGACCGGGACCTCGATCGGCTGCGCGTGCTCGCCGAGCGGATCGCGTCGTTGGGCTGGCACGTGTTGTTGCACGGGCGACTCGACCAGCTCCTGCCTGTGCTGGAGGAGTGGAAAGACCTGGATACGGCGCTGGTGATCGACCACATGGCCCGGCAGGATGCTACCGCGCCGCTTGACGAAGCTAAGGTACGGTCGCTCGAGGGACACCTGCGGCATCCGCTGCGCTGGATCAAGCTCTCGGGTGTCGATCGCCTGATGCAGGGGGCTGCTCCACCGTGGAACGCCGCCCTGCCGCTGGCCCGTCGCCTGCTGCATGCCGCGCCCGAGCGCGCGATCTGGGGGACGGACTGGCCGCATCCGAACATCCAGGGTGACACCCCGGACGACGGCGACCTGCTGGACTTCGTGCGCGAAGTGTGCGGTGTCCAGACGCTTGCGGAGGCGGTGCTCATCCATAACCCCCAGCGCCTGTACTTCTGACCGAGGTGTTCCATGCATGCATCAACACTTGACGTCACGCCCGAGCATGATACTGCCGAGCAGCGCGCTTGCAAGAAGGCTGCCTGGCGGCTGGTGCCGCTGCTCGCTGTGGCTTACTTCATCAATTACCTGGATCGCACCAACGTCGGCTTCGCAGCGCTGACGATGAACCATGACCTGGGGCTGAGCGCGTCGCAGTTCGGCTTCGCGGCCGGAATTTTCTACGTTGGCTATTGCCTGTTCGAGGTCCCAAGCAATCTTGCGCTATATCGCTACGGCGCACGCCGATGGCTGGCGCGCATCATGATCACATGGGGTCTGTTCGCCGCAGCGACGAGCCTGGCGGTGGGGCCGACCAGCTATGCTCTGATTCGCTTGCTTGCCGGAATTGGTGAAGCTGGCTTCTTTCCCGGGGTCATCTTCTACCTGACGCTGTGGTTCCCGTCGCAGTATCGGACCCGAATGATGGGGTGGTTTCTGGCCGCCATTCCGCTGTCATCGGTCTTCAGCGGTCCGCTGTCCGTGTCGATGCTGAAGCTTGACGGATGGTTGGGTGTCCACGGCTGGCAATGGCTCTTTATCCTGCAAGGCTTGCCGGCATGCGTTATGGGACTGTTGTGCCTGCGCATGCTCGCGGATGGACCTGAGCGCGCAGCGTGGCTTTCGGAGGCAGAAAAAGCCTCGTTGACAGCCGCGCTGGAGCGCGATCGGAAGCCGGCGCTTGAGCGCCACTTCGGAAAGTCGCTCAAGGACAAGCGCGTGTGGCTGCTGGCCGCGATCCTGTTCAGTTACATCATCGGGATTCTTGGGATCGGTGTCTGGATGCCGACCATCCTGAAGGGCCACCAGCTTTCGGATACCCAGGTTGGCCTGGCTACGGCACTCCCTTATGCCATCGGCAGTCTCGCCATGCTGGCATGGGCACGGGTGCTGGCCCGCCGGCGCCGCTATGTGAAGCATCTGATCCTGACGTGCGGGCTGGCGGCGATCGGGTTCTTCGCATCCGTGGCGTCCGATGCGCTGATGCCGGCAATGCTTGGACTGACTGTGGCGGTGGTTGGGCTGTCGTCGGTGCGGACGTGCTTCTACAGCATTCCGGCAACGTTCCTCGACCGCGAGGCGGCTGCAGGTGGCCTCGCATTCATCAACTCGGTGGGTAGTCTGGGCGGTCTGGTCGGCCCCTATATGGTCGGCTGGCTGAGGGATGTCACCGGTTCGTTTAAGGCGGGGTTGATCGGAATGGGCGCCATGCTCGTGCTCGCCACGCTGCTGTCTGTTGTGCTGAAGCGCCAGATTGAGGAGGCCTGACATGACGATCGATTCCTGGCAGCCAAGTCTGCGCACGCCAGATCCGGCTATCCGCATCCTGGATGAGCGATTCGAGCGCTACCGGCTGGCCCACGCGCGGGTCGAACGCCTGTGGACCGGAGCGCGTTGGGCCGAAGGGCCGGTCTGGTTCGGAGATGCACGCGCCGTGTATTGGACCGATCTGCCGAATGACCGCATCCTGCGCTGGGATGAAGTCACTGGCGAGGTGGCAGCCTATCGCTCGCCCGCGAGCAAGGCCAACGGCCTGACGCGAGATCGCGTCGGGCGTCTGATCGTCTGCGAGCACGGCGAGCGCCGCGTCACGCGGATCGAGTACGACGGCAGCACCACGGTACTGGCCTGTGCTTACCGGGGCAAGGCGCTCAATTCGCCGAACGACGTGATCGTGGCCAGCGACGGGGCGGTCTGGTTCACCGACCCGCCCTTTGGACTTGTGAGCGATTACATGGGGCAAATCGCGGAGCCGCAGTTGCCGGCCGGCATCTATCGCCTCGATCCCGGCGATGGCTCGCTGGTCTGCGTGGCAGACGATGTGCCGGGTCCCAACGGGCTGGCGCTCTCACCGGACGAACGCACGCTCTATGTCGTCGCATCGCGGGCCAGGCCCCGCACCATTCTTGCGTTCGATGTCATCGATGGCAGGGCATTGCGTCGTCCGCGTGTGCTGATCGATGCGGGGGATGGTACGCCGGACGGTTTCCGCGTGGATGTCGATGGCAACCTCTGGTGCGGCTGGGGGACCGGAAGCGCCGCGCTCGATGGCGTGAGGGTCTTCGCGCCCGATGGCATCGCACTTGGACACATCGATTTGCCCGAGCGGTGCGCAAACCTGTGTTTCGGTGGTCGACATCAAAACCGCCTGTTTATGGCGGCGACCTCGTCGCTGTACGCACTCTACGTCAATACGCGCGGTGCCGCCTAGCCCTAATTCCTACACCTCATACAAGGGAGACAAGTCATGCCAGTATTCAGGATCATCCAGCGCGCGGCGCTTCGCGCGCTGTGCGTGCTCCCCCTTTGCGCACTGGTCCACGGCAGTCAGGGGGCCGAAGTCCATGTCCTTGCGACGGGGGCGCTCTCGGCCGCCTTCAAGGAAGTCGTGCCGGCCTTTGAACAGAAGACGGGCCATCATCTGGTCATTTCTTGGGGGCCGTCCTACGGCATCTCGCCGGACGCGTTGCCCATACGTATCAGGAATGGAGAGCCGATGGATGTCTGCCTCATGATTGCCGCGGCACTCGACGAGCAGATCAAGCACGGCGCGTTCGATCCGGGATCACGCATCGATCTGGCTTCGACAGGCATTGGCGTTGCGGTACGGGCAGGGCTCGACAAGCCGTCGATCCAGACCGTGGAGCAATTGCGTCGGGCCCTGCTGTCGGCGAAGTCGGTCGCATTTTCGGAAGGCGCCAGTGGAACGTACATCACCGGAACCCTCTTTAATGAGCTCGGCATCGCCGAGCAGATGAAGGGAAAGAGCGTGCTGATCAAGGGGCGGGAACTGGTTGGCCATGCCCTGGAGCGTGGCGACGCCGATTTGGGTCTTCAGCAGATCAGCGAGCTGCGCGCCATTCCTGGCATTCAGTACGTCGGGCCGCTGCCTGCGGCTGTCCAGAAGGTCAACGTGGTGGCCGCTGCAATTGCCGCGCGGGCCAATGAGCGTGCGGCTGCGGAGGCCTTTATCGAATACCTGCGGTCGCCATCGGTGACCGCCGCGCTGCTCCGCAGTGGTCTCGATCCGATCCACCCCTGAGCGCCATCCGCCGTTTCTCTTGTCCAAGGTCTGAATCATGAAATTCGTCAATCTTGTCGGTGCTGCCCTGGTCGCAGCGGCCTTTTCCTTCTCCGCGTACGCGGCGACCGGCGCCGCCCCGGTCGACCACGAACTTGTGAAATACCGCAACGTGCAGATAGAGGTGACGCGGGAAGGGAAGGGTCCACTCATCGTCATCTTGCCATCGCTGGGTCGTTCTGGGCGCGACTACGATGTGGTCGCCGCGCAGCTTGCGGCCGAGGGCTTCCGGGTCTTGCGTCCCGAGCCGCGTGGCATCGGCCAAAGCAGCGGACCGATGGAAAATCTGAACGTGCACGATTTCTCTGCTGACGTTGCGGCTGTCATCGAGCACGAAAACGCCGGGCCGGCGGTAGTGGTCGGACACGCATGGGGCAATTTCCCGGCACGCCAACTGGCTGTGGACCGCCCCGCACTCGTCCGTGGCGTAGTGCTGGCCGGGGCCTCTGCCGGCAAGGTACCGCCCGGCTCAACCGAGAAGCCGATCAGTGCGGAGATGCGTAAAGCCATCGATGGCGCTGGCGATATGCGGCTGCCGGAGTCCCAGCGTCTGGCCTACCTGCGCGAAGCCTTCTTTGCGCCCGGTAACGATCCCCGGGTGTGGCTCGATGGCTGGCATGAGGCAACGCACGAAGCCGAATCGCATGCACGGAATGTGACCCCTGTGGACGAGTATTTTGCCGCGGGCACGGCACCGATCCTTGACCTTCAGGCCGAACATGACGCGGTGGCGCCCCGGCGCTTCTCGCAGGTGCTGAAGTCAATGCTGGGCGACCGGGTGACGGTGGTGGTCATTCCGAACGCCGGACATGCCTTGGCGCCGGAACAGCCCAAAGCAATGGCCGATGCGATCGCGGCTTTCGCACGCCGCGTGTATTCGACCCCTCAATAGCCCGTAATCGGGAAGCTCGCTGGCGCGCTTCCCGGTAGCGTAATTCGCAGCCGGCTGCAGACCAGCCAAACTTGCTTCGTTCTCCTGAAGTTCCTCGTCATGACACATCCTTGCATCCTCTCCGTCGCCATCACCGGCTCGCTGCCGCGCAAGAAAGACAATCCGGCCGTGCCGATCACGGTGACCGAACAGATCGAGTCCACCCAGGCTGCGTTCGAGGCCGGCGCCACGCTCGTCCACCTGCACGTGCGCAACGACGATGAGACGCCATCGTCCGACCCTGACCGCTTTGCCCGTGTGCTGGAGGGCATCCGGAAATACGCGCCCGGCATCATCACCCAGGTCTCCACCGGCGGCCGTTCCGGCGCCGGCCGGGAGCGGGGCGGAATGATCTCCCTGCGTCCCGATATGGCCTCGCTGGCCACGGGCTCGGTCAACTTCCCGACACGCGTCTACGACAATCCCCCCGACCTGGTCGACTGGCTCGCCGCCGAGATGAAGGCCTACGGCGTCAAGCCCGAGGTGGAGGCCTTTGACCTCTCGATGATCTTCCAGGCCGTGGCCATGCAGAAGGCCGACAAGATCCACGGGGAGCTGCATATCCAGTTCGTTATGGGGATCAAGAACGCGATGCCAGTGGACCGCGAGGTGCTCGTGTTCTACGTGCAGACCTTGCGCCGCCTCGCGCCCGACGCGACGTGGACAGGCGCTGGCATCGGCCGCGACCAGCTCACGATGGCGCGCTGGTCGCTGGAGATGGGCGGACACTGCCGCACCGGGCTGGAGGACAACGTCCGGCTCGACAAGCACACGCTGGCGCCGTCGAACGCGGCGCTGGTGAGCCAGGTGGCGGCGCTGTGCCAGGAGTACGGCCGCCGGGTGGCGACCGTGGCGGAAGCCAGGGCGATACTGGGCCTGTCTCCCGCGACTGCGGCCCGGGCGGCATTGTATTGAGCGAAGTGGCGAAGGGCAGGATGGGACTTCGATATCATCGCCCGCAATTGCCCCGCGAACGTCGGCGGCGGCAAATAGGCACGCTGCGACTGAGTGATCCTGGACCCACTGCGACCTAGACGATCCATGGATATGTGGAGTTACCGATGAACCCCATTTTTTGCGTCGGGCGCGGCCGGGCGCTGGGCCTGCTTGCTGGCGCGATGCTTGGCGCGCAGGCAGCAACGTTCCCGGACAAGCCGATTCGGCAGGTGGTGGCATTTTTGGCGGGAGGGCCGACTGACATCAACGCCCGAGTGATCGCGCGCGATATGAGCACCCGGCTAGGACAGCAGATTATTGTCGATAACCGGCCAGGCTCTGGTGGCAGTATTGCCGCTGAGTTCGTGGCGAAGTCTCCGGCGGATGGCTACACGCTGCTGTATAACAGTTCGTCGATCGCGATCTCTCCGGCGCTGTTCAAGAACACAAGGCTCGATCCGGAGCAGATTTTCGCGCCCGTTGTCTATGCTGCGTAGGTCCCGCTTGTGCTGGTCGTCAACCCGCGTCGCCAGTCAAGACACCGGTTGACTTCGTCAAGCTGCTCAGAGAGAGGCCGGGTCGGCTCAATTTCGGGTCGTCTGGCAATGGCATCATCGACCAACTGAGCAGTCTAGTGTTTGCCGACAAGACGCAGACCAGGTTCAATCACGTGTCATACAAGGGCAATGCTGCCGCGCTGCCGGACCTGCTGGTCGGGCGCATTGATTTCATGATGTCGGGCAGTCTGAACGCGGTGCTACAGTTCATCAAGGATGGCAAGCTGCGCGCCGTAGCGGCAACCACGTCCACGCGGGTGTCGGTGCTGCCGGATGTGCCGGCGATCCGTCCTTGCCCGATCGGCACCTGTGGACAAGCAGCGCGGGGGGCGAGTGCCGATGGCGTCGGCGGATTTGACTAAAACTTAAGCAACGAGGGCGACCGGCCTGCCTGCGGGCGCGGTTCTCCACAACAGCTATCTTCCGGTACGACCTGGAAGCCCGGCGCTCTTAGAAGACGGCACAACGCAGGATTCGACGCCGTGCCAAATCCGTGTCAATCGAAATCTAGCGTGCGGAAGCGATCACCTGGGTCCGCATCCAGATGGCCCAGCACGGCGTGACTTTTGACCCTCGGTTCGACATCCAGTGCTTCAGTGGTTGCACAACCCTTCCCCAAATCCCTCGCCGACGGTCGCTGCCACGGCCGCACGCAGGGTGTCTGCCAGCAGATCCGGCGGCGCGCCGCCTGCCGGGGAACCCAGCCAACTGCGCACGCAGCGCCTGCTCGGTACTGTTTATTGGATACACGGATGCTCGTTGCACTCCGTTATGTGTCGTAAGGGCCTCTTTTAAGAGATTCGCGCGAGCACCTGTCTTAGTTTCGTTCTCCGAAACGTCTACCTGAGCAAGAGCATGAAGATCGCGGACCTCATGCATTCATAAACGGGAATACATCTCATTCACTACCGGGCGCAGCATGCGGATTACTTGCACTTGGATAGATCCCAGCGGGTCTGGCCAGCCGTCTCCTTTACCAAGTATCCCTACCGCTGGCAGCGCCGGATGGCGGGCTCTGTTCGTTCGGACGTGTCCCCCATCGCTCCGGTAACCCAGTGACCGGCTACCTGCCTACCTCACCGTGGCTGCGGTTCCACGCTGACAGGCAGGGTTTCGGCCATCCGTCTTGCTCACAGGAAGATGCTGCACCATGCCATTGCGTTCACTCGAGTCCTCGCTCGGAGAAACCTTTATTACCCACCGCGCTCATCTCTGGCGTGTGGCACAAAAAATCGTGCGTACGCCAGATCTGGCTGATGAGGTTATGCAAGACGCCTACCTGAAGGTGGCGGGCCGGGTATTGGCCCGGGATGTCAGGCAGCCGCTTTGCTACTGCTGCCAGGTGGTACGCAACGTGGCCTTCGACTACCACCGGCACGTTTCCGTGGAATCCACCTATCGCATCTACTGTGACGATGTGGAGTTCCTCAATGTTCCGGGATGCGTCGCGCCCGAATGCGTCGTGGGCGAGCGTCAGGTACTCGACATGATCGACCGGGTGCTGGACGACTTGCCAGCCAGGACCCGCAAGGCGTTCGAGCTGAACCGGCTGGGCGGCGTCACGCAGCGCGAGATTGGCAAGCAACTGGGATGCTCCGCGACCCTGGTGAACTTCATGATCAAGGAGGCCGACGCTGCGCTGAAGGACTGCCGCTATCTGTTGGAGACCACGGGCTGAGTTGGAGCGCAAGCGGATGGCACGACTAAACAGATCCGCACCAGCCCCGTCTTCTACACGGAAGGCACAGGACGCCGCGCCCGCCGCCTACCTTTTCTGGACCCATTACCTGAGGACTATGCATGTCTACAAGCTGCTTTGACCGCGAGGATGAGATCTTTATCGTCCTCGTCAACCACGAAGAGCAATACTCCATCTGGCCTCATTGGAAGGCCGTGCCCGGCGGCTGGACGGCAGTCGATGGTGTCAAGGGAGACAAGAAAACCGTTCTGGAATATGTCGAACGGGCTTGGACCGATATGCGTCCGAGGTCGTTGCGCGACTGGATGGACCAGCAGCCGGCCCGCGCGGCCGCGGTGGAATAAGCCGAATGCCGGCGGCGGTTTCGCTGTTGTGCCTGCCGTGCGCGGGCGCGAGTGCGACGATGTACCTGCGCTGGCGCAGGCTGGTGCCCGACTGGATCGAAATCGTTCCAGTCGAGTTGCCGGGCCGCGGTAGTCGGCTGGCACAGCCGTGCGTGGAGGATTTCGACGCTCTGGTTGTTCAGCTGTGCGAGGAGCAGAAGCACGTCATGGCGGGATGCTTCGCCCTGTTTGGCCACAGCATGGGCGCGCTGCTCGCCTATGGCATGACGCGGCGGCTCGGCGCGCTGGGCCGCCCGCTGCCGGGCGCGCTGCTGGCCTCCGGTTGCCCCGCGCCATCGCAGCGTGATCCCGCACGGTTTTCCGGCAAGGATAACGACGCCGCCTTGATCGCGGATCTGCGCAAGCAGGGCGGCACGCCGGAGGAAGTCTTCTCCAGCCCCGAACTGATGCGCATCACGCTGGACGTGCTGGGTGCCGACTACCGCCTGTGCGGGAGCTTTCGCTATGCCGCGCAGGCCCCGTTGCCCATGCCGATCCATGTGTTGGGCGGGCGCCAGGACGATATCGCGTCCGCTCGCATGCAGGCATGGTCCGCCGAAGCTAGGGACGGCTTCACGCTGGACTGGTTTGACGGCGGCCACTTCTTTATCAGGCAGAGCCAGGATGCGGCGCTCGCTACCATCGTGCAGCGGCTGGCCCATGCCATGGCGGGAGGGCGCCATGCAGCTCTTGCCACTGCGTGATGCGCTGCCTGCGGGCATAGAAGCCTACCGGCTCGATCTCGATCACGAACCGGGTGACGGTCCCACCGGGTTCTGGCCCAAGCTGACTTCGGAGGAGCGCGCTCGCGCGGGCCGCTTCGCGCGGCGAGCCGACTGCATTCGCTTCGGGGCCACGCGCGCCGCGCTGCGCCATCTGCTGGCGCGGCGCCTAGGTTGCGGCCCGGAGGATGTCCCTCTCGCTTTGGGCGCGCATGGCAAGCCCTTGCTCGGCGGCGAGGCAAAGGGCCTGCTGCTGTTCAACGTCTCCCACGCCGGCGCGTATGCCGTCATCGCCATCGCCGATGCCGGGCTGGTAGGTGATGTCGGCGTCGACATCGAGCGTTGCGACGCCGGCGTCGACACGCAGGCCATCCTCGATATCGCCCTTACCGCGCAAGAGCGCGCCGCGGTCAGCGCCGCGCCCGATCCGCTCGCGGCGTTCTACCTGCATTGGGTGGGCAAGGAGGCGGTTCTCAAGGCCATCGGCGTCGGCGTGGCTGCGCATCTGCAATCCGTTGCCATCCACTGTGCGTCCGGACAGGCGCTGGCGGCGCGCTGCGACCTGCCAGGGTGGGCACGCCCCCGGCTCATGGCGCTTAGCGCTCCTGCCGGCTACGCCGCAGCGCTGGCATGGCGAACCAAGGAATCGATATGAATGACATGGCCACTTGGCCCGAGCGCCGGGCACCGGCGGGTTCGGCGCTGCCTGCGCTGTTCACGCCGTCCCGGCCGGGGCAGGCACTGATGGAGGCTACCCCGGAACTTCGGCTGCAGATCGACAAAGCTCTGCTCTCGGTGGGCGGCGTACTGCTGCGCGATTTCACCGTGCCCTCGGTGGATGCGTTCCAACAGTTCGCGTCTTCTTTCGGACATTCGCTGCTCAGCTACGAGTTCGCGTCGACGCCGCGCAGTGCCCTGTCGTCGGCGGGCGTGTACACCTCCACGGAGTATCCGGCTCACCAGAGCATCCCACTGCATAACGAGCAGGCCTACACACGCGAATGGCCGATGAAGATCTGGTTCCATTGCATCACCGCATCACCGGTTGGCGGCGAGACACCGATCGCGGACAGCCGGGAGATCTATCGCGGGATGCCGGCGTGGATCCGCGAGCGCTTCGCGCGGGGCCTGATCTACACGCGCAACTACGGCGAATTCGACCTGCCGTGGCAGCAGGTCTTCAATACCGGGGACCGAGACGAAGTGGAGGCCTTCTGCCGGCGCGCCGGCATCCGATGGGAATGGAAACCGGATGGCGAGCTGCGCACCGCGCAGCTTTGCCAGGCGGTGCAAACGCATCCGGTGACCGGTGAGCCGGTGTGGTTCAACCAGGGCCATCTGTTCCATGTCTCGAACCTCCAGGCGGAGGTGCGCGAGTCGCTGGAGGACATGCTCGGCGTGGAGAACCTGCCGCGCAATGTCTACGACGCCGACGGCAAGCCGATCGCCGACGGCATCTTCGCCGAGGTGCGCGGCGTCCTGGATGCGCAGACCGTGAGCTTTCCCTGGCAGCAGGGCGACGTGCTGATGCTGGACAACATGCTGGTAGCCCATGCGCGCTCGCCGTTCCAGGGACCACGCAAGGTGGTCGTGGCCATGGCCGAGACGCACGGCGACCTGGACCACGCATGACCGCGCATAACGCTTAAAGCATAACGATCGGGAGTCAGTGACATGGAACACAAGACAGGCGCGCCGGCGTCGGAATACGTGCGCCCGGAGAACTTCGTAGCGCACCTGCGCTCGTTGGCACGGCAGCGTCCCGACGAAGCCTGGCTCACCACGGTGGGCGAAGCTGACGGCAAGACCGTCGAGCAGACCTTTACCTATGCGGTTTTTGAGTCCCGGGTGCGCGCCCTGGCCGCGCGCTTGCAGGCGCAATGCGGCAAGGCAGAGCGCGCCCTGTTAATGCTCGACAACGACGACCACTACGCCGTGAGCATGCTGGCATGTTTCTATGCGGGTGTGATCGCCGTACCGGTGTTCCCGCCCGAATCCATGCGGCCACAGCATCTGGAACGGCTGCTGGGAATCGCGGCCGACGCGCAGGCGTGCTGCGTGCTCACTTCGGCTGAGCTGCAGGCGGCCATGCAGGCCAGCGACGCTGGCTTTGGCGCGATGGCCGCCATCGTCGTCGACACCGTCGATGCCGCGCTGGCCGATGCCTGGATGCCATGCGAGCCCGCTGCGGACGATATTGCCTTTTTGCAATACACCTCCGGCTCGACCTCGGCGCCCAAGGGCGTGATGGTGAGCCACGGCAACCTGATGGCCAACGAACAGGCCATTCGCGAAGGGCTGGGTATCGGGCCGGACGACAAGTTCGTATCGTGGTCGCCGCTCTACCATGACATGGGCCTGATCGGCGGCATGCTGCAACCGCTTTACAGCGGCATCGCGCTGGTGCTGACTTCGCCCCGATACTTCCTGGCACGGCCATTCCGCTGGCTGGAGCTGATCTCGCGCCATCGTGGCACCGTCAGCGGCGGTCCCGATTTCGCATATCGGCTTTGCCTGGACCGGGTGAAGGACGCGCAGCTCGCGCAACTGGATCTGTCCGCCTGGCGCGTCGCCTACACCGGCGCCGAACCGGTGCGCAGCGATACCGTGAGTGCGTTCGTCCAGCGCTTTGCCGGCTCGGGGCTGGACGCGGGCGCGATGTACGCCTGCTACGGGCTTGCCGAAGCCACGCTGTTCGTCACTGGCGGCCGGCGGGGCGCCGGCATGGTTGCGCGCCGGTTTGCCGCCGACGGGCTGGCGCAGGGCGCCGGGGTGCCGGCCCGCCTGGACGAGAAAGACGAGAAAGACGAGAAGGACACCACGCTGGTCGGTTGCGGCACGGTGGCTTGCGCCCACCGGGTCGAAATCATTGACCCGGAAACGCTGCGGGCGCAGGCGCCGGGACAGATTGGCGAGATCTGGGCTAGCGGGCCCAGCATCGGCCACGGCTACTGGGGCAACACCCAGGCCACGCGGGAAACCTTCGTCGAGCACGACGGCAGCCAGTGGTTGCGCACCGGCGACCTAGGCTTTGTGCATGACGAACAGCTCTACGTGACGGGCCGGATCAAGGACGTCATCATCATCCGCGGCCACAACCTCTATCCGCAGGACATCGAGCGCATCATCGAAGCCAGGGTCGACGCGGTCCGGCCGGGCCGTGTGGCGGCGTTTGCCGTGCAGGGGCCTTGGGGAGAGGGCATCGGCGTGGCCGCGGAGGTATCGCGCAGCATGCGCAAGCTGGCCAGCCCGCAAGCCCTGGCCGATGCGCTCGGCACGGTGGTTGGCGAGGTCGTCGGCGAGCCGGTGGCGGTCGTCGTGCTGCTCAACGCGGGCGCGTTGCCCAAGACGTCGAGCGGCAAGCTCCAGCGCGGGGCGTGCAGGCGGGGCTGGCAGGATGGCACGCTCGATTCCTACGCTATCCTGGAACACGGCAGGCTGGTCCATGGCGACGGCGCGCAGGTGTGCAGCGGCGATCCGCTCGCCGATCCGCTGGAGATCGCGTTGGCGCGAATCTGGCAGGAGGCAGCCCGCTGGGACGCCAGCCATGTCGCGGACCGCGGCACGCATTTCTTCGCCAGCGGCGGCAACTCGCTGGCGGCAGTGCAGGCTGCCGCTCGCATTGCCGATCACTGGGAGATCGCGTTCCCCGTCAGCGAGCTGTTCGAGCAGCCGCTACTGCATCAGTGCGCGGACGCGGTGCGCAGGCGCCTGGCCGAGGGCGAACGCCAGGGTCGGACCACCATCCCGGCGCTGCCAGCCTTGCGCCGCGCGGGCCCGCTGCCGCTGTCGCACGCCCAGCAGCGCCAGTGGTTCCAATGGCACCTGGATCCGGCCAGCACGGCCTACCACGTAGCGGCAGTGCTGGACCTTGCGGGCAAGTTGGATGCCAGCGCGATGCGCGGCGCGTTCAGTGACCTCGTGGTCCGCCATGCCGCCCTGCGCACGGTGTTCCGGGCGGCACCCGACGGCACCGGGCAGCAGTGGATTCCAGAACCGCATCCCGCTGTCGCCATGACCACGCTCGACCTGTCCGGCATGGCCTGCGACATGCTCGAGGCTCGCGCGCGCGACGAAGCATGCCAGCTCAATGGGCAGCCTTTTGATCTGATGCGTGGTCCGCTGCTGCGCGTGGCGCTGATCCGGCTGGCGGACGACGTCCACCGGCTGGTGCTTGTCATGCACCACATCATCTCCGATGGCGTCTCGATGCAGACCCTCGTAGATGAACTTGGCGTGCTCTACCGCGAGCGCACGGCCCCCGGCACGCACGCGCCGCTGCCCGGCCTGTCCATCGAGTACGCCGACTATGCGCAGTGGCAGGCCGAGTGGCTGGCCGGCGGCGTGGGCAAGCGGCAACTGGCCTATTGGCGCGAGCAGTTGGGCAATGTGCATCCGGTGCTGTCCCTGCCCACCGATCATCCGCGCGCCGCGGTGGCCGGCTACCGGGCGGCACACCACGCGATCGAGCTGCCCACCGAACTGCTGGCGGGCCTGCAGCGGGTTTCCGCCGAGCACGGCGCGACCTTGTTCATGGCCTTGCTGGCCGGGTTTCAGGCGCTGCTTTTTCGCCATACCGGGCAGGAAGACATCCGGCTCGGCGTACCCGTCGCCAACCGGCACCATGCCGCCACACAGTCCGCCATCGGCCTGTTCGTCAACACGCAGGTTGCGCGCAACGTCATCGGTGGCAGGATGCCGCTGGCGCAAGTGCTGGCGCAGGCAAGGGCCGCCGCGCTGGGCGCGCAGGCCAACCAGGACCTGCCGTTCGAGCAATTGGTGGAGGCGCTGCAGCCCGCGCGCAGCCTGTCGCACACGCCGCTGTTCCAGGTGCTGTTCAACTATTTGCGCGAGGACTTCCGGGCATTCGAGCAGCTGACTGGCCTTGCCGCAACCAGTCTTCTGGTGGAAGGCCAGGCCGCCCAGTTCGAACTCTCTGTGGAAATCCGAGAACGCGCGGGGGGGAGGTTCTCCGCGCGGCTTTGCTACGCCAGGGAGCTGTTCGAACCCGCGACCATCGCGCGGCTGGGCGCGCACTACCTGCGCATGCTTGGGGCGCTCGCCGCGCAGCCGCGCCTGGCCGTGGGCGACGTAGACCTGCTCGAGGACGCGGAACGAGCCGCACTTGACGGCTGGGAGCGCGACGAGACCGCCTGTGACATCGCGGACACCGTGCATGCCGCGTTCGAGCGCCGCGCGCGCGTTGCGCCGCAGGCCACCGCGCTGGTGTTCGGCGAGGCGTCGCTGGACTACGCGCAGCTGAACGCCATGGCCAACCGGCTGGCGCATCGGCTGGTCTCGCTCGGCGTGGGCCCCGATACGCTGGTGGGCATCGCGGTGGAGCGCTCCGTGGAGATGGTGGCAGGGCTCCTGGCCATCCTCAAGGCCGGCGGCGCCTATGTGCCGATCGATCCGGCTTTCCCGAGCGAGCGGATCGCCTATATGGCCAAGGATAGCGGCGTGAAGCTGTTGCTGACACAGGCAAAGGTGGTCGCCGGGCTGCCGCAGCTGGCCGGCGTGCACGTAGTCGCGCTGGACCGGCCTGCGCGCCCGGCCGGGCCCGATGCGAACCCCGCCGTGGCGCTGCACGGCGACCACCTTGCCTACGCCATCTATACCTCGGGCTCCACCGGCCAGCCGAAGGGCGTGGCCAACCGGCACAGCTCGCTGTTCAACCGCCTGGCGTGGATGCAGGCCGCCTACCAGCTGGATGAGGGCGACACGGTGCTGCAGAAGACGCCATTCAGCTTCGACGTGTCGGTATGGGAATTCTTCTGGCCGCTGATGCTGGGCGCGCGCCTGGTGGTGGCGCAACCGGAGGATCATCGCGATCCCGCGCGCCTGGCCGCGCAGATCCGGGGCCACGGCGTCACCACCATCCACTTCGTGCCGTCGATGCTGCAGGCGTTCCTGGCGTACCCGGGCAGCTCGGACTGCACGAGCCTGCGGCGCATCGTGTGCAGCGGCGAGGCGCTGCCTGCGGAGCTGCTGCGCAAGGCGCGCGAGCAACTGCCGCAAGCCACGATCTACAACCTCTACGGCCCGACCGAGGCCGCCATTGATGTCACGCACTGGACCTGCCGCGACGACGGGCTCGGCCACGTGGCGATTGGCCGGCCCATCGCCCGCACGCGCGCCTGTGTGCTGGATACCGAGTTGAACCGCGTGCCGCAGGGCGTGGCCGGTGAGCTCTACCTGGGCGGCGCCGGCCTGGCGCGTGGTTACCTGGGTCGGCGGGGGCTGACGGCGGAGCGCTTCGTGGCCGACCCGCTCGATGCCGGGGGCGAGCGGCTGTACCGCACCGGCGACCTGGTGCGCTGGCGTGCTGACGGGCAACTCGAGTACCTGGGCCGCATCGACCACCAGGTCAAGATCCGCGGCTTGCGCATCGAGCCGGGCGAGATCGAGGCCGCGCTGCTGGCCCAGCCCGGCGTGCGCGAGGCCGTGGTGGTAGCGCGGCAGGACAGCGGCGGGGCGCGCCTGTTGGCCTATGTGGCGGCCGATGCGGCCGCCACCGATCCGATCCGGCTGAAGGCGCAACTGGGTCGCTTGCTGCCCGACTACATGGTGCCGTCACTGTTCGTGCGGCTTGACCGGCTGCCGCTCAACGCCAACGGCAAGGTCGACCGCGGCGCGCTGCCCGCGCCCGAGGCCGCCAGCAGCCAGCCTTACGAAGCGCCGCGCGGCGCGGCGGCCGAGGCGCTGGCCGCGATCTGGGCGGAAGTGCTAGGCGTCGAGCGCGTTGGTGCGCAGGACAATTTCTTTGATCTGGGTGGCCATTCGCTGACGCTGATACGCGTGCACAGGCTGCTGGAGGACAGGCTGCATGCGGGCATTTCAGTGGTGGACCTGTTTCGTCATCCGACCATCGACGGGTTGGCGCGCCGCATCGAGCAAGGAGCGGCGCCGGCGCCGGGCGCGGCCGATAGCGAAGAACGGGCGCTGCGGCAACGCGCGGCGCTGCAGCGGCGCCGCTATGCGGCACAAAGGGTGAACTGATGCCGATACACGAAGCATTGCCGCAAGACAGCGGCATCGAGATCGCGGTGGTGGGGCTGGCCGGGCGCTTTCCCGGCGCCGACGACGCCGCAGCATTCTGGCGCAATATCCAAGCTGGCGTTGAGTCCGTTGCCGCACTCACGGATGCGCAGTTGCGCGATCGCGGGATTCCGCAGGCGAGCCTGGACGACCCGGCCTATGTGAAGGCGGCGGTGCGGTTCGACGACTTCGACCAGTTTGACGCCGGCTTCTTCGGCTACACCCCCCGCGAGGCCGAGCAGCTCGACCCGCAGCAGCGCCTGTTCCTCGAATGCGCGTGGCAGGCGCTGGAAGACGCCGGCTATGACGCCGCCCGGGTGGACTACCCGGTGGGGGTCTATGCCGGCGCGGGCGCCAATCTCTACCTGATGCGGCATCTGCTGCCGCGCCATGCGCTGGGCGCGGACGGAATCGCCGGGCTGATCAGCATGCTCAACGGGAATTCGGCCGATTCGCTAAGCACCCGGGTGGCTTACAAGCTGGACCTGCGCGGCCCGGCGGTCACCGTGCAAACCGCCTGCTCAACCTCGCTGGCCGCAGTGCACATCGCCTGCCAGGCACTGCTTAGTCACGAGTGCGATATGGCGCTGGCCGGCGGCGTCTGGCTCAACCTGCTGCAGGACGGCGGCTACCGCCACCAGCCTGGCGCCATCCTGTCATCCGATGGGCATTGCCGTGCCTTCGACGCCAGCGCGGACGGCACCGTGCTCGGCAGCGGCGCCGGCATCGTTGTGCTCAAGCGCCTGGACGAGGCGCTGCGTGACGGCGATGCCATCCGCGCCGTGATCAAGGGTTCGGCAGCCAACAACGACGGTGCCCGCAAGGTTGGCTACACCGCGCCGAGCATTGATGGCCAGGCCGACGTCATCCGCGCCGCGCAGGCTATCGCCGGTGTGGGCGCCGATACCATCGGCTATGTGGAAGCCCATGGCACCGGCACGACCCTGGGCGATCCGATAGAGATCGCGGCACTCACGCAAGCCTTTCGTGCCGGCACGGCGCGGCGCGGCTATTGCGCCGTGGGCGCCGTCAAGACCAATATCGGTCATCTCGACGCCGCCGCGGGCGTGGCGGGGCTGATCAAGACCGTGTTGGCGCTCGGGCACCGCACGCTGCCGCCGAGCCTGAACTTCGTGACGCCGAACCCGCGCATCGACTTCGACGGCAGCCCCTTTTATGTCAACACCGAGGCGCGCGACTGGCCCGCCGGCGCCACGCCGCGCCGTGCCGGCGTCAGCGCGTTCGGCATGGGCGGCACCAATGTGCATGTGGTGCTGGAAGAAGCACCGCCGCGGGCGCCCACCGCCGAGGACCTGGCGGGACAGCGGCTGCTGATGCTGTCGGCTCGCAGCGAAGCGGCATTGGCGACCGCCGCACAGCGGCTCGCCGGGCATCTATCGCAGCATCCGGCGCTGCCACTGGCCGATGTCGCCCATACCTTGATGGCCGGGCGCAAGCGGTTTGCGCACCGCGCGGTCGCTATCGTGCAGGACCAGGCGCAGGCGGTTGCGGTACTCAATGCGCGCCAGGCCCCCGACTTCGTCAGCGGCACTGCGCTGTGCGACGCGCCGAGCGTGGCCTTCCTGTTTCCCGGCCAGGGCGCGCAGCACGTTGGTATGGGGCGCGAGCTGTACGCAGCCCAGTCTGTCTTCCGCGACATGGTGGACCACTGCTGCGCGGCGCTGGCCGGTGAACTTGGCCTGGACCTGCGCAGGCTGCTCTATCCCGCCGTGCAAGACGAGGCCGAAGCCTCGGCGCGGCTGGCGCAGACCGCGCTGACGCAGCCGGCCCTGTTCGTCATCGAGTACGCCATGGCACAGCTCTGGAAAAGCTGGGGCGTGCAGCCCGAAGCGATGCTGGGGCACAGCATCGGCGAGTATGTGGCGGCCTGCCTGGCGGGTGTTTTCTCGCTGGACGACGCGCTCGCGCTGGTGGCCGCACGTGGCCGCTTGCTGCAGGCCACCCGTCCGGGCGCCATGCTGGCGGTCAGCCTGCCGGAGGCGGCCTTGCGGCCTTACCTGGATGCCGGCTGTGACCTGGCGGCCGTCAACGCGGCCGACCTGTGCGTGCTGTCCGGGCCACTCGAGGCCATCGAAGCCGCCAGCCGGGCATTGACTGCCCAGGGCGTGGCCGTGCGGGCGCTGCATGTCTCGCACGCGTTCCACTCCGCGCTGGCCGAGCCGATTCTCGGAGAGTTCGAGGCCCTGCTGCACAGGCTCGTACTGCACGAGCCCACGATCCCCTTCGTCTCCAATGTCACCGGCCAATGGATCACGGCCGGCGAGGCATGCAACCCGGCCTACTGGGTGCGGCACCTGCGCCAGACCGTGCGCTTTGCCGAGGGTCTGGAGGTGCTGCTTGCCCAGCCCGGGCGAGTTCCACTGGAGGTCGGGCCCGGCGAGACGCTGAGCAGCCTGGTGCGCGGCAGTCCGGCACTGGGGCCGCTGCGTCCCGTGCTGGCCAGCCAGTGCCACCCGAAGCGGTTGGCATCGAACATGGGCCAGCCGGCGCGCTGCCTGGCACGGCTCTGGGTAGCCGGCGTCGAGCCGGCCGAAGCCGCCTGCCTTGGTGCCGCGCCGCGCCGCCGGGTTGCGTTGCCCACCTATCCGTTCGAGCGCCAGTCGTACTGGGTGGCGGCAACGAGCGGCCCGGACACGGCCGCGGTAGCCGTGACGGACGACGGCAGGCGCGAGCGCAAGGACTGGCTGCACGTCCCGGGCTGGCAGCGCAGCGCGCCGCTCTCGCCGGCGGGCAAAGCGCCAGCGGGTTGCACGCTGGTCCTCGGTGGCCCGGACGCATTCGCCGATCTGCTCAGCCAGCGCCTGGCCGCCGGCGGGGCGCGCGTGGTGCGCGCAGCGCCCGGCGCGGACTACGCCCGCGTCGACGGGACACGCTACGTACTGCGCCCAGCCGAAGCCGCCGACCACGAACAGGCGTTGCGCGCGATTGCCGCCGAAACCGGGCCGGTATCCCGTATCTGCCACTTGTGGAGCCTCGGCCTGACGCAGGCGGCGCAGGACGATGCACAGCAGCGCGGCTTCTACAGCTTGCTTGCGCTGGCGCAGGCCCTGCAAGCCACCGGCGCCGGCGAGCTGGCTCTCACGGTGGTGACCGACCAGTTGGAGGACGTCACCGGCAGCGAGCCGCTATGCCCGGAGAAGGCCACGCTGCACGGCCCTTGCAAGGTGATCCCGCAGGAGATGGCGGGCGTGGCATGCCGGCTGGTCGATGTGCTGCTGCCGCCCGCGGACGGAGTGGCGCTGAGCCAGGCCGTCAACCACGTGATGGCGGAGATGGGCGCGCCGTCCGGCGATGCGCGCCAGGCACTGGTGGCCTATCGTGGCGCGCATCGCTGGCTGCGGTCCTGGGCGCCGGCGCCCCTCGCCATCCCGGCGCAGCCGCGCTTGCGGAAGGGCGGAGTTTGCCTGATCACCGGCGGCCTGGGCGGGATCGGCTTGGTCCTGGCGCAACACCTGGCCGAGGCATGGCAGGCCAGGCTGGTCCTGCTGACGCGGCGGCAGATGCCGCCTCGCGCCGAGTGGCGACGCCTGGCGCAGAGCAAAACGAGCGAGCCGACGCTGCGCGAGGCGCTGCAGCGCCTCGTCGCATTGGAGGAGCGCGGTGCCGAGGTGCTGACGCTCCAGGCCGACGTGGCCGATGCCGCCAGCGTCCGGGCCGCGGTCCGGCAAGCGCGTGAGCATTTTGGCGCCATCCACGGCGTGATCCATGCCGCCGGGGTGGCGGGCGGCGGCATGATCGCAACGCGCCGGCGCGCGCAGGTCCAAGCCGTGTTTGCGCCCAAGCTCGCCGGCACCGTGGCGCTGATGGCGGCCGTGCGCGGCGAGCCACTGGATTTCGTTTGCCTGTGCTCATCGCTGAGCGCACTCACGGGCGGCTTCGGGCAGATCGATTATTGCGCGGCCAATGCCTATCTCGACGCTTTCGCTGCGCAAGCCTGTCGGCAGGGCGGCGTGCCGGTCTTTGCCATCAACTGGGATACCTGGCGCGGTGTCGGGATGGCGGGGGCACAACGGTTGCCCGAGGGCAGCGGCATCGCGCCGGCCGATGGCGCCGCGCTGTTCGAGCGCATCGTCAACGGGCCGGTCGCCGCGCAGACCCTGGTGTCCACGCTAGATCTAGGCCGCCAGATGGAGCGCGCCCGTAGCCTGGCGCTGGCGGACCACGCGTTGCCGGCCCCAGCTGCCGCGCGGCAGTTGCACCCGCGCCCCGCGTTGACGACCGCGTTCGCCGCGCCCGCGAGCCAGCTGGAGCAACGCCTTGCGGACCTGTGGTCCGAGAGCCTGGGCATTTTCCCGGTCGGTGTCGACGACAACCTGTTCGAACTGGGCGGCGATTCGCTGTTGGCGATCCAGTTGCTCGCCGGCATCCGCGGCGAGTTCGGGGTGGACGTGCTACCCACCGAGTTCTTCCTGAGCCCATGCGTCAGCGATGCGGCCGTGCTCGTTGAAACCAAGATGATCGAAGACATCGAGGGCGCTGCGGCGGGGGCATCGGCTCCCGAGGCGTCTCCCGCGAACGTATGAACATGCCCGCCATGCCTGAATCCCGACAACTTTCCGAACGCCGCGCGCGCCTGAGCGTCGAGCAACGCGCCTTGCTCGACGCCCGCCTGGGCGGGGCCGGCGCCCGCCCCGTGGCGCGCATCGCCCCACGCACCCAGGGCGGCTCGGCTCCGCTATCTTTTGCCCAGCAGCGCCAGTGGTTCCTCTGGCAACTGGATCCGCAGGGCTCCGCCTACCATCTGCGTGGCGGCCTGCGGTTTACGGGCCGGCTCGATGTGCAGGCGCTGTGCTCCAGCCTGCAGGCGCTGGTGGTTCGCCATCCGTCGCTGCGTACGGTGTTCCGTGCGACCGAGGACGGCAGTGCGGAGCAGGAGGTGCTGGCCGGCGTGCGCATTGATGTCCCGCTGGCCGATCTCAGTCCGCATGCGCCGCCGGAACTCGCGCAGCGCCTGTTCGACGAAGAGACGCGTTTGTGCGAGGCGCCGTTCGACCTGCAGGCCGGTCCCTTGCTGCGGGCGGTCCTGATCCGCGTCAGCGTGGACGAGCACCGGCTGCTGGTCTGCCTGCACCATATCGTGTCGGACGCCTGGTCCACGCAGTTGATCCTGGACGAGCTGGCGGTGCTATACCGGGCGCAGGTGCTTGGCCAAGCGAGCGCGCTGCCGCCGTTGCCCTTGCAGTATGCGGACTACGCCGTGTGGCAGCGAGGCTGGCTCGCGGCGGGCGAGGGCGGACAGCAGTTGCGCTACTGGCGCACGCAGCTCGGCGGCTCGCAACCCGCGCTTGTCCTGCCGGCCGACCGGCCGCGCAAAGCCCTGGCGGCGTTTGCCAGCCCCCGCGCCGCGCAGCACGGGTTCGCGCTGCCGCCGGCGCTGGCCGGGCGGTTGCGGCAGCAGGCAAGGGCCATGGGCGGCACGGTCTTCATGGCATTGCTGGCGGCGTTCCAGGGCCTGTTGTTTCGCCATGCCGGCCAGTCGGACATCCGCGTCGGCGTGCCCAACGCCAATCGCAACCGCAGCGAGACCGCGGGCATCGTCGGCTTTTTTGTCAATACGCAGGTTATGCGCGCCGAAGTGACTGCGCGTATGAGCCTGGCGCAGTTGCTGGACCAGGCAAGGCAAGCCGGTTTTGGCGCGCAAGCGAACCAGGACCTGCCGTTCGAACATCTGGTGGAGGCGCTGCAGCCTGAGCGCAGTCTCAGCCAGAGCCCGCTGTTCCAGGTCATGTTCAACCACCTGCGCCGCGATCACCGGTCGCTGGCAACGTGGCCCGGCCTGGCCGTGCGGCGGCTGGATATCAGCGAGGGCGACGCACAGTTCGACCTCAGCCTGGAGACCATCGAGGACGCTGACGGCGGGATCGCGGCGACGTTGATCTATGCCGAAGCGCTGTTCGAGCCCGCGACGATCACACGGCTGGCCGGCCATTACGTCACCATGCTTGAAGCGCTGGCGGACAGCCCGGAGCTGGCAGTCGGCGAAGTGGACCT
>NZ_JBXANI010000029.1:0-109501 GCF_058801495.1 Cupriavidus sp. GW822-FHT03E04 | reverse complement strand
CGCCTTAAGGCGATACTCAGACATGGGTCCCTCTTTTCCGCTCTTTTCGCCGAATCCCGAGGCGCCCCATACGGCCTCTGAACACCTACACGGCTCGCTTCGCATCGCGTGTGGGTGTCTCCCGCCTGACTGGCGGGAGACACGGCTACACCGAATCGATGTTCTGACTCTCCCGCTGGGGAGAGGGCGGGCGCTCGCAGTGTCGCGCTGCGCTCGTATGCCCGGCCCGGGCTTACGCCGCCATCACCTCGCCATACCGCTGCACATGGAAATCGCTGTCGCCCAGCAACGGGTCGATCATCGTCAGCCGCTTGAAGTAATCCCCAACCTCCAGTTCGTCTGTCATGCCCATGCCGCCGTGCAGCTGCACGGCTTGCTGGCCGACGAGGCGGCCGGCCTTGGCGACCGTGACCTTGGCGGCGCTGAGCATGCGGCGGCGTTGGGCGGGGTCGGTTTCGTCCAGGGCTTGCGCTGCCACGTAGGCCATCGACAACGCTAGTTCCTTTTGTACGAGCATGTCGGCCATGCGGTGCTGCAGCGCCTGGAACACGGCTAGCGGCTTGCCGAACTGCTGCCGCGTGCGCAGGTACTCGGCGGTGATCTCGATCAGTTTTTCCATGGCGCCGGCGGCTTCGGCGCATAGCGCGGCAATGCCGTGGTCGATGCCGTGGAGCAGGGCGGGCAGGCCGTCGGCTGCGTTGCCGATCATGGCGCTGGCGTCCACGGTGACGTTCTGCAGGGCGAGGTCGGCGGCGCGCAGGCTGTCCATGGTGGGATAGCCGCGCACGGTGAGGCCGGCGGCGTTGCCGGGTACCAGGAACAGGGCTAGCTCGTTGCTGCCGCAGACGCGCGCGGTGAGCAGGAAGGCGTCGGCGGCTTCGCCGTGCCAGGCCAGGCTTTTGTTGCCGTTAAGGACGTAGCCGTCGCCCTTGCGCTCGGCGCTGGCGCGCGCCGTCTCGGGGCGGTAGCGCGTGGTGGGTTCGAGGTAGGCGAGGGTGACCACGCGTTCGCCGGCGGCGATGGCGGGCAGCCAATCGTTCTTCTGGGCGGCGCTGCCGTAGGCGCTGAGCACGGCAGTGGCCATCACCGCGGTGGGCGTGACCGGTTCCAGCACCAGGCCACGGCCCAGTTCGCGCTGCACCACCAGCTGGCTGGCGGCGCTTTCGCCGAAGCCGCCGTATTCGCCGGGCACGGTCAGGCCGAGCACGCCCATTTCGGCTAGCTGCGCCCAGGTGGCGCGGTTGAGGCTGCCGCCGCCGCGGGCGCTCTTGCGGCGTTTATCGAAGGTGTATTCGGTATCGATGAAGCGGCGCAGGCTGTCCGCCAGCATCTGCTGTTCTTCGCTGTAGTTGAAGTCCATGACTGTGCTTGTTCCGTCTGTGCTCTCAGAAACCGAGGATCATCTTGGAGATGATGTTCTTCTGTACTTCGGTAGTGCCGCCGTAGATCGATGTCTTGCGCATGTCGAAGTACGTGGACGCGGCGGACGCGGCCCAGGCCGGGGCGTGCAGCGGTGCGTCGGCGGGCGGTGCTTCGCCGGCTTCGAGCCAGCGCGGGGAGTAGGGCCAGGCATTGGGGCCGGCCACTTCCATCTGCAGCATGGCGAGGTCCTGCTGGATCTCGGAGCCACGGATCTTGACGATGGAGGCTTCCGGGCCGGGGCCGCGGCCGGCGTCTTGCGTGGCTACGCGCAGCAGCAGCATTTCCAGCGCCATGATGTCCATCTCGATGCGCGCGATCTTGTCGCGCATGCGCACGTCGTCGATCAGCGGGCGACCCGCGCCGTCGGTGGCTTGCGCGGCGTAGTGCTTGAGCTGGCGCAGCTCGCGGTTGCAGTGGCCGATGCCGGCAATGCCGGTGCGCTCGTGGCCGAGCAGGTACTTGGCATAGGTCCAGCCGCGGTTTTCTTCCCCCAGCAGGTTGCCCGCCGGCACCTCCACGTCCTCGAACCACACCTCGTTGACGTCGTGGCCGCCGTCCAGCGTGACGATGGGGCGCACGGTCACGCCCGGCGTCTTCATGTCGATCAGCAGCATCGAGATGCCTTCCTGCGGCTTGGACTCGCTGTCGGTGCGCACCAGGCCGAAGATCCAGTCGGCGAAGTGCGCCATCGTCGTCCAGGTCTTCTGGCCGTTGACGATATAGCGGTCGCCCTGGCGCACGGCGCGCGTCTTGAGCGAGGCCAGGTCGGAGCCGGAGCCGGGCTCGGAGTAGCCCTGGCACCAGAAATCCTCCACCGTGGGGATGCGCGGCAGGAAACGTTCCTTGTGCTCCTGGCTGGCGTACTTCATCAGCACCGGGCCGATCATGGTCAGGCCGAAGGGCAGCATGCGCGGCGCGCCCGCACGGAATGCCTCGATCTCGAAGATCAGGCGCTGCAGCGCGTTCCAGCCCGTGCCGCCCCATTCCTTGGGCCAGGTCGGCGCGCCCCAGCCCCGCGCGTGCAGGATACGGTGCCAGCGCACATAGTCATCCTTCTCCACGCGCTGGTGAGCCAGCACCTTGTCGCGGATATCCGCGGGCAGGCTGGCCTGCACGAAACTCCGAACTTCTTCGCGGAACGCTTGCTCCGCCGCGCTGAAACGCAGGTCCATCTGTTTGTCCCCTCGGTTGGGAAGGCGGGCCGCCACCGGCCGCCGATTTGAGTCGTTGCGGGGATTTTATGGGTGGCAGGGCATTCGGTTCTTCCGCAATGGCAAAGCCGTCCTTCCGCGCTTGCGAACCGATGGACTGCGCAAGCCAGCCGCCTGCTAGCGCACATGCCAAGCAGAACACGGCCTTAGCCAAATCCAAATGGCATGCGGCCAACGCCTGCCGCACACTGGCGCAGTGCCGTCGCAGCACAAAGACAATTCACGCCGAGGAGACAGGCGATGCACCGCTGGACCATACGTTGCACCCGATGGCTTGCCCTATGCGGCTGGCTGGCGGCCACGGCGAGCGCATTCGCCGCTTATCCCGACAAGCCCGTCCGGCTGGTGGTGCCTTTCCCGCCGGGCGGCGCCACCGACCTGCTAGCGCGTGAAGTCAGCCATGCACTTTCCGTGCGGCTCGGCCAGTCGGTAGTGATCGAGAATCGGCCCGGCGCGGGCGGCAACATTGCCGCCGTGGCGGTGGCGCGCGCGCCGGCCGATGGCTATACCTTGCTGTTCGGCACCTTCGGCTCGCTGGCCGTCAACAAGAGCCTGTACGACAAGCCGGGCTACGACCCGCTCAAGGATTTCGCGCCGGTGGCCTCCGTGGCCTACCTGCCCAACGTGCTGGTGGTCCATCCCTCCGTCCCGGCCCGTAACGTGGCCGAGCTGCTGGCGCTTGCACGGCGCGAGCCCGGCAAGCTGACTTACGGCTCCTTTGGCAACGGCTCGTCGTCGCACCTGGCCGGCGAGCTCTTCACCCACATGGCGGGCGTGCGCATCGACCACGTGCCGTACAAGGGCAGCGCCCCGGCCATGACGGACCTGATCGGCGGGCGCCTGACCATGATGTTCGACAGCATCTCCACCGCCTTGCCGTACGTGCGGGATGGCCGCGTGCGTGCGCTGGCGGTGACAACCGCCAAGCCGTCCGAGCAGTTGCCCGGCGTGCCGACGCTGGCCGCTGCCGGTGTGCCCGGCTATGAACTCACCGCGTGGTTCGGCGTAGTGGCGCCGGCCAATACCCCGGCCGCCATTGTCGATCGCCTCAACGCCGAGATCGTGGCGTCGCTCGCGCAGCCCGAGCTGGCGGCGCGGCTGGCCAGCCAGGGCACGGTGCCCTTTCCTTCGACGCCGGCGCAGTTCGGCACCTATATGCGCACCCAGTACCAGAAGTGGGACGGCCTGATCAAGTCAGCGAACATCCATCTGGATCAGTGAGTTCGCCACTCCCAACCATTCCCAGCCATTCCCAGCCGTTGCAACAGCCAGTCCGGTTCCAACCTAATCATCGCTTGCATCATGTCCTCTTTCCGCCCCGAGTTCATCCACGACATCCCCCGGCACTGGGCCGAGCAATCGCCCCAGGCGCCTTGCCTGCATGAGGCCAGCGGGGTGATTAGCTACGGCACGCTGTGGCAGCGCATCACCGCCACTCGCGACTGGCTAGCCGCGCAGGGCGTAGGGCAGGGCGACCGCGTGATGGTGGTGGGCGAGAACTGCGCCGAGATGGTGGTGATGCTGTTTGCCTGCAGTGCGCTGCATGCGTGGCCGATCCAGGTCAACGCACGGCTCTCGCCGCGCGAGATCGACGGCATCCGCGCGCATGCGCAGCCGTTGTTGACGTTCTTTACCAACCATGTCTCCGACGTAGCCGAGGCGCATGCCAGGCGGCTCGGCGCACAGCCCACCGATTGCGTGGCGCTCGATCCCAGCCTCGCCAGCCTGCGTGCCTCGGAGGCGCCGCCGCGCGTGAGCGCCGCCGAGGCGCGGGACGTGGCCACGCTGATCTATACCTCCGGCACCACCGGCGCGCCCAAGGGCGTGATGGTGCCGCACGCCGGCCTGACCATCTTCGCGCGGATCTCGGCCACCTCGCGCCATCTCGGTCCCAACGACATTGCCTACGGCGCGCTGCCGCTGTCGCATATCTTCGGCATCGCCACCGTGCTGATGGCCACGCTGTACGCGGGCGCCAGCCTGGTGATGCGGCCACGCTTCGATGCGGCGGACGTGTTCGCCGCGCTGGAGTCCCCCGGCGTCACCATGCTGCAAGGCGTGCCTACCATGTTCACGCGCATCATGGCGGTGGCGCGGGAGTCGGCGCTGGAGAGCGGCGCCGCCGCGTTTCCCCGCCTGCGTTATCTCTATACCGGCGGCGCGCCGCTGGACCCGACCCTCAAGCGCGACACCGAGGCATGGTTCGGCCAGCCGCTGCATCACGGCTACGGCATCACCGAATACGCCGGTTCGCTGTTCATCACCCGCATGGACGCGCCACGCGCCGATTGCTCCGCCGGCTACATCGTCGAAGGCGTGGAGATCAACATCACCAGCGAACAGGGCGAGCCGATGCCCGCGGGCGAACGCGGCCAGATCCGCGTGCGCGGTCCCGGCGTGATGCGCGGCTATTTCCGCAACGCGGAGCAGACCGCGGAGGCGCTGCTGCCGGGCGGCTGGCTCAACACGGGCGATCTCGGCTTCCTCGGTGAAGACGGCGCACTGTTTATCGTTGGCCGCTCCAAGGACCTGATCATCCGCTCGGGTTTCAACGTCTACCCGATCGAGGTGGAGTCCGTCATCAACGCCTTCCCCGGCGTGCGCCAGTCCGCCGTGGTCGGGCGCGCTGCCGCCGATGGCAATGAAGAAGTCGTGGCCTTTATCGAAACGCAGCCGGGCGCAACGCTGGACACCGCCGCCCTGGAGGCCTACCTGCGGGAGAGCCTGGCGCCGTACAAGCGGCCCGCGCAGATCCGCGTGATCGAGACCATTCCCACCACCGCCAGCGGCAAGCTCTTGAAGCAGCCGCTGCGCGCCATGCTGGACGGCACCGCCGTAGCGGCGTGACCCCCCGGCGGCGGTTGCTTCCATGCACTCGCCGCCGCCAGCGCTTCGCCGCGGGCCGAAGCGTTCTCGCAGCCAGCGCCCCTGCACGCCCCGGGCACCGGCAAGACGCACAATAAGGAGGAGACTGATGAAACGATGGATGATGGCTGGCATGCTGCTGGCCTTGGTGCAAGGCACCGCAATGGCGGACAACTATCCGGCGCGCCCGGTGAAGCTGATCGTGGGCTACGCCCCGGGAGGCCCGGTCGATACCGCCGCGCGCATCTACGCCGACTTCCTGGGCCGCACGCTCAAGCAGCCGGTGGTGGTGGACAACCGCGCCGGCGCCAGCGGCGCCATTGCCGCGGACCTGACGGCAAAGGCAACGCCGGACGGCTACACGCTGTACTTCGTGGCCAGCCCCACCATGACCATGACGCCGTTGATCCAGAAGTCGGTGAATTTCAATCCCACCAAGGATTTCACCTATGTCGGCCTGATCACCGATTACACCAACGTGCTGCTGATCAACAAGGATTTCCCCGCCAAGAACGTCACCGAGCTGGTCGAGTACGCGCGCAAGCATCCGGAAGGCGTCAGCTTCGGCTCGGCCGGCGTGGGCGCGTCCAACCATCTGTCCGCCGAGCTGCTCGCGCAGATGGGCGGGGTGAAGATGCTGCACGTGCCGTACAAGGGCAACTCGCCGGCGATGGCTGATGTGATCGGCGGCAAGGTGACCTTCATGTTCGACATCACCGGCACTGCCATCGGCCATATCCAGGGGGGCAAGGTGCGCGCGCTGGCCGTGACGTCGAAGACGCGCAACGCGGCACTGCCGACCGTGCCGACCATGATCGAGTCCGGCATGAAGAACTATGACCTGACCGGCTGGTACGCGCTGATCGGCCCGCAGAAGCTGCCCGCCGATGTGGTGGACAAGCTGGTCAAGGCGCAGAAGTCGATCGGCGACGATCCTGCCTTCCAGCAGCGCATGACGCAGGGCGGCTATGACCTTGATATCACCGGGCCCAAGCCGCTGGCCGACCGCATCCAGCGTGAACTGAAGCTGTGGGCAGGGGTGGTGAAGACGGCGAATATCCAGGTGGATTGAGGCCGGATGGCTCCCCTCACCAGCTTGCGGGAGAGGGGAGCGCGGCGCCGTTCAGGCGCCCGGTGCGCGCTTGCGCAGCAGGTAACGCTGCAAGCCGTCGAGCACCAGCACGCCGTGCTGGTTATGCACCGTCGAGCGCAAGGTCAGCACGCCGGTGGTGCGGTTCGGCGCGAGCTCGCTGACTTCCAGCGCGCTGTACAGCGTATCGCCCACATAGACCGGATGCAGGAAACGGCTACTCTGGTCGAGAAACCCCTTCAGCGATTCCTCCACCATATGCGGGAACAGGCCGGCGCCCGCCGCCGTCTGGATCAGCACCTGGTAGCCGTGCGCCAGCATGTGCGGCATGCCGTGGGCGCGGCAATACTCTGCATCGTAATGCACCGGGTGGTTGTCGCCGCTCGCCAGCTGGAAGGCGGCGAACAGTGCCTCGGTCATGGTGCGCGAGGGCAGCACAAAGCGTTCACCGGGCACAAAATCGTCGAAATAACGTTGTTCGCACATGCGGTGGGCGCGCGGGTCGAAGCTCGTCGCGTCGGGGTTCGCTGTGGATGGCTTGATGGTCATCGATGGGTGTCGGGGTTGGTGGCGCGAAGCAGCGCGCCAGCAGAAGAAACCACGCTGCGCCATGGCCTGGCGCAGCGCGGGTGCAGGGTCAATCCGGTCAATCCGGTCAATCCGGCTTGAGGCCCAGCCGCTCCACCAGCGCCTTCTCCTGCGCGATCTGCTGCAGGGCAAAGCGGGTGTAGCCGGCGCTGTCCAGGTACATCAGGTCCTGATCCTGCTGCTTGAGCGCGGCCAGATGCTGGGGATCTTCCGCGGCGCGCCGCAGCGCATCTTGCAGGATGTTGACCACCTTGGGATCCATGCCCTTTGGCCCGGCCACGCCGTAGGGCGAGTTCGAGACGATGTCATAGCCGAGCTCGCGCAGCGTGGGCGCGTCGGGCCAGCGCGGGGAGCGCTGCGCCGTCCATAGATTCAGCCAGCGCAACTTGCCCGCATCGACCAGCGTGCCGGCGGCGCTGCCGGCGGCGCAGAGCTGCACATGATTGCCCATCAGCGAGTTCAGGCAGTCGGCATCGCCCTTGAAGGGCACGTGGTTGACGGTGAGGTTTCCCTTGGTCACCAGCTCGATCATGGTGATGTGCGGCGAGCTGTACTGGCCCGGCGAGCCGTAGCTCACGGTTCCCGGCCTGGCGCGCGCATCGCGCAGGAAATCGCTCCAGTTCTTCCACGGGGAATTGGCCGGCACCACAACGCCAAAGGTATAGCCGGTGATGCGCGACAGGTAGGTGAAATCGCGTGCCGGGTCAAAGGCGGTCTTCTGGATGAAGGGCTGACGGAATACGGTGACCGGCATCATCGACAGCGTGTAGCCATCGGGTTTCGCTTGCCGCAGGGCAAGCGCGCCCATGGTGCCGGCCACGCCCGGCTTGTTGTCCACCACCACGGTCTGGCCGAGGGACTTCTGCAAGGCCACGGCAAACTGACGGACTACCACGTCGGTGGTGCCGCCCGGCGCATAGGGCACGATCAGCGTGACCGGGCGGGTGGGATAGGTGGGAGCGGACTGCGCCTGGACCAGCGTGGCGCAGCCTAGAACGATAGCGGCGCTAGCTACGCGCCATGGATTGCGGACTGCATGCATCGGAAGTCTCCTCTTGCTGTTGTTCCCTTCGATCCCGATGTTGTCGTTGTTATCGTTGTTGCTGTCCTTGCGCGGGTCAGTGCTCCACCACGGCCCATGCGTCCATCGCCTGGCCCCCGGCATCGTCACCGGTCCACAAGGTGACCTTGCCTGGCGTGCCGACATCGGCTGCGCCGCCCACCGTCACCGTGTCGTGATCGAATATCGGGGCCAGCCCGCGGAAGCCGAAACGGCGTACCGTGGCGCCGGGCATCTCGCGCGCCAGCAGGTCCAGCGTGAGCATCGCTTGCAGCGGGCCGTGCACGACCAGGCCGGGGTAGCCTTCCACGTCGCGCACGTAGTCGTGGTCGTAGTGGATGCGGTGGCCATTGAAGGTGAGCGCGGAGAAACGGAACAGCATCACCGGGTCGGCGCGCAACTGGCGCTGCCATTGCACCTGGTGCGCCAGGCGCGGCCGCGCGGGCAGTGGCTGCCCCGGCTCCGGCATGGCGCGATAGACCAGGTCCTGGCGCTCGGTCAGCGCGACCTCGCCCTTGACCGTGAGCACATGCTCCACCGTGACAAACCACAGCTCTCCGCTGCGCCCGCTCTTGTGCTCGACATTGCGGATGGTGGAGGTGCGCGTCACCGTATCGCCCACGCGCAGCGGCTTGCGGAAATCCAGTTCGCCGCCGGCCCACATGCGGCGCGGCAGCGGCACCGGCGGCATGAAGCCGCCCAGCGCCGGATGGCCGTCCTGGCCAAGCTCGCGCTGCGGGGCGCGCGGCAGGAAGTAGAGCCAGTGCCATAGCGGCGGCAGCGGGCCGCGCACCAGCGCGCCGCCGTCGAGGTCGAGCGTGGCCGCGAGGCCGATCACGGGTTCCGGGGCGAGCGTCTCGGTGCGGCTTTCACTGCGGCCGATCCAGGTGCGCAGGGATTCGAGTTGGGTCATGGCTGGGTGATCGCGGGTTCGGTGCGGGGTTAGCCTGCCAGCGCGAGAATGCGCCGGGCCTGTTCGATGACAGGACGATCGACCATCTTGCCGTCGACCTGTACCGCGTGGCTGCCGCTGGCGGTGGCGTCCAGCACGCGCTGCGCCCAGTCCAGTTGCTCGGCCGTGGGCAGGAAGCCCGCGCGCACCGCGGCAAGCTGGGCCGGATGAATGCACAGCTTGGCGGCAAAGCCGAGGGCGCGCGCGTGGGCTACATCGTCGGCCAGCACGGCTTCGTCCTTGAGCGCGGTGGTGACGCCATCCACGGGCGGCGGCAGGCCGGCCACGCGTGAAGCCAGCACAATGCGCGAGCGCGCCATCAGCAACGCTTCGCGGGTATGGGCGCAACCCAGGTCCACGGCGAAGTCCAGTGAGCCAAAGGCCAGCCGCGACACGCCTTGCGCGGTGGCGACCGCATCAATGCCGTGCAGGCCGCACGCGCTCTCGATGATCGCTACCAGGCGGCCCTGCGGGTTGACCTGCGCCAGTGCCCGGGCGATCTCGCCAAGCGCGGCCGGGTCTTCTGCCTTGGGCACCAGCAAGCCGGCCAGCGGTGCGCCGGGCGGCAGGGCGCGCAGCCACGCCATGTCGGCGGCAAAGGCCGCCGAGCTGGCGTCGTTGATGCGCACATAGGCTTGCGCCTGCGCGCCGCGTTCCAGCAGCCACGCGGCAATAGCCGCGCGCGCGGCCGGCTTGGCGTCCGGATGCACGGCGTCCTCGAGATCGAGGATCAGCGCATCGGGCGCGGCGGCCGCGGCTTTGTCGAAGCGTTCGGGCCGGTCGCCCGGCACGAACAGATAGGTCATGGCGGTGGTGACGGCGGACATGGAGCGAGCCTCGGTAGGATTGGCCACGTTATCAGGCGGTGGGCAGCCAGTCGTTGACGTTCGCCTGTGTTTCCAGCGCCCACACGCGGGCGATGATGGCGCGCATCTCGGCCTCGCTCGCGCCGTGGCGGAACGCGCCCAGTTGCAGCGCCTTGGCTTCGAGTTCAGGGCGCGACAGCGTATTGCCCGGATCGCCCTTGGGTACGTCCACGCGGCCCGGCAGCGTGCGGCCGTCGATGGTCTTGACCGTGACGCGGCCAATCCACTGGCGCGGATACGCGGCATTGATCTCGTCGTCGAGTTCCATTTCCACCTTGTCGCGGAAGACAGCCACCTTGGCATCCTGCAGCGCATGGTCCTCGAACTCGCCCAGGCCGGCGTGCGCGTGCACCGCTACCAGGCCCAGCACCGTGCCCATGGAGAACTTGGCCTGGTGGATGGTCTTGGGGTCGGTCACGGGGCCGAGCACATCGATGGCGCCCTGGTGTACGTGGGCGGTCACGCTGGCGATCTGGTCCGCGCTGATCTTCTCGCGCAGCATCAGGTCCTTGAGCGCATCGGCCGCCGGGTGCGTGTGGCGGCACGAGGCGAAGAACTTGAACGAGGTCTCGGCGGTGGCCCAGCGCTCGCCCAGGCCGTCGGTCAGGGCGGCGGGGTTAGCGTCGCTGGACATGCCGGCGGCCATGCCCTGCGGGCCTTCCAGGATGCGCTTCGCGCCGGTAAAGCCAGCGCGTGCGATCCAGGCGGACATCAGGCCGTCGGCAGCTGCCTTGGCGGTGTGCAGTTGCTTGGAGTCCGCGGCGTCGCGCAGGAATTCCCACAGGCCGGCGGCCTGCGTGCCGGCCGAGCCGAGCGCCTGGTTGATGCCCTCAGCGTCCATGCCATACAGCTTGGCGACAGCGGCGGCGGCCGCCAGCGTGCCGACGGTGCCTGTGGTGTGGAACACGCGATAGTGCGAGCGGCCCATGAATTCGCCGATGCGGATGCCCGCCTCGTAGCCGGCGATGGACGCCAGCAGCACTTCGGCACCGCTCTTGCCTTCGGCCTGCGCGGCAGCGATCACGGCGGGGAACACTACAGCGGCGGGATGCAGCACCGAGCCGTTATGCACGTCGTCCTGCTCCACCACGTGGGAGGAAGCGCCATTGATCAGCGCGGCAAAGTACGGCGAGGTGCGGCGGCGATCCACCAGCACCTCGGCCGGGCCCTGCTGCGGGCCCATCGCGGCGACGAACTCCTGCAGCTTGCGCACCGCCGGTGCATCCTTGCCGGCGATGGCGGAGGCAATCCAGTCGAGGAACAGGTCCTTGGTGCGCGCAACCACGTCGGCGGGCACGTCGGCCAGCGTGAAGCGGGCCAGGAATTCGCACAGCTGGCGGGTAGGGTAGGTGTGGTCAGTGGCTTGGCTCATGCCGGCTCCGGGCGGTGTTCTGGGGTGGTGGTCTGTCTTTCTGTTCCTCCCCTCTCCCACACCAGTGGGAGAGGGGAGTCACGCCTGCGCGAGGCTGCGCGTTGGCGTCATGGCTTCGTGCTGTTGTTCAAATCGTCTTGCTGTCCGTCATCCTGGCAATCTCGCCCGCGCCGTAACCCAGCTCCGCCAGGATGGCCGCGCTATGCGCGCCCAGCGCCGGGACGTCGCCCATCACCGGTTCCACGCCCGACAGGTTGGCCGGCGGCAGCAACGCCCCGATGGGGCCGCCGGGGCTGGCCACTTCGCGCCAGCGTCCACGTGCGGCCAGTTGCGGGTGGTTCCACACGGCCTCGATATCGTTCATGGGCGCGTTGGCGATCTGCGCGTCGTCCAGCAGCGCTTCGACCTGCGTCACCGTCATCGGCGCGAAACGCGCTTCGATCAACGCGGTCAGCTCGGTGCGGTTCTTGACGCGCCCCGAGTTGGAGGCGAAGCGCTCGTCCTTGAGCAGCGCCGGCTGCGCCAGCACCTTGTTGCAGAAGGCTTGCCATTCACGCTCGTTCTGCAACCCGAAGATCACGCTGCCGCCGTCGCCGGTACGGTGCACGCCATACGGCGCGATGGCCGGGTGCGATGCGCCAAATCGCGCCGGCGCGTTGCCGCCGTAGTGGCCGAAGTACAGCGCGTAGTTCATCCACTCGGTCAGCGCCTCCAGCATGGTCACCTCCACGCGCAGGCCCTGGCCGGTGCGCCCGCGCTGCAGCAGCGCGGAGAGGATGCCGCTATAGGCGTACATGCCGGCCGCGATGTCGGCGATGGAAATCCCCGCGCGCGATGGCTCATCCGCGCCGCCGGTGATGCCGATCAGGCCGGCGGCCGCCTGGATCAGCAGGTCATACGCCTTCTTGTCGCGATAGGGGCCGGCGTCTCCGTAGCCGGAAATATCGCAGACGATCAGCTTGCCGTAGCGCGGGTGCAGCGTGTCGAAATCCAGCCCCATGCGTGCAGCCGCGCCGGGCGCGAGGTTCTGCACCAGTACGTCCGCGTCGGCCAGCAGGCGGTGCAGCACGGCTTGCGCCTCGTCCTGCTTGAGATCGAGCGTCAGGCTCTCCTTGCCGCGGTTGAGCCAGACGAAGTGCGAAGCCTGGCCATGGACGGTCTCATCGTAGCCACGCGCGAAATCGCCCACGCCGGGGCGTTCCACCTTGACCACGCGGGCGCCGAGGTCGGCCAGCTGGCGGGTGGCGAACGGCGCGGCCACGGCGTGTTCGAGGGAGACGACGCGGATGCCATCGAGCGGGCGGATGCCCTGGTGCGTAGCAAGCATGGGGGCGGCCCTCAGAACGAACGTGGCAGCTCGAGCACGTGCTCGGCCACATACGACAGGATCAGGTTGGTGGAGATCGGCGCGACCTGGTACAGGCGCGTCTCGCGGAACTTGCGCTCGATGTCGTATTCGGCGGCGAAGCCAAAGCCGCCGTGCGTCTGCAGGCAGACGTTGGCCGCTTCCCACGACGCATCGGCCGCGAGCAGCTTGGAGATGTTGGCCTCCTTGCCGCAGGGCTTGCCGGCATCGAACAGCGCGGCGGCCTTGTAGCGCATCAGGCTGGCCGCTTCCACGTTCACATAGGCTCGCGCGATGGGGAACTGGATGCCCTGGTTCTGGCCGATCGGGCGGTCGAACACGATGCGCTCGCGCGCATAGTTGCTGGCGCGCTCGATAAACCAGTAGCCGTCGCCGACGCATTCGGAGGCGATCAGGATGCGCTCGGCGTTCAGGCCGTCCAGGATGTACTTGAGGCCCTTGCCTTCCTCGCCGATCAGGTTCTCGGCGGGGATTTCCAGGTTGTCGAAGAACAGTTCGTTGGTCTCGTGGTTGACCATATTGCGGATCGGCCGCACCGTGAGGCCCTTGCCGATGGCCTCGCGCAGGTCCACCACGAACACCGACAGCCCCTCCGACTTGCGCTTGACCTGGTCCAGCGGCGTGGTGCGCGCCAGCAGCAGCATCAGGTCCGAGTGCTGCACGCGCGAGATCCACACCTTCTGGCCGTTGATGACGTAGCGGTCGCCCTTCTTCACGGCGGTGGTCTTGAGCTTGGTGGTATCGGTGCCGGTGGTGGGCTCGGTCACCGCCATCGACTGCATGCGCAGCTCGCCCGAGGCGATGCCCGGCAGCCAGCGCTGCTTTTGCTCGGCCGAGCCGTGGCGCAGCAGGCAGCCCATCACATACATCTGGCCGTGGCAGGCGCCGGAGTTGCCGCCGGTGCGGTTGATCTCCTCCATGATGACGGACGCGGCGGTCAGCGGCAGGCCCGAGCCGCCGTATTCCTCCGGGATCAGGGCGGACAGCCAGCCGGCCTTGGTCAGCGCCTGCACGAACTCTTCGGGGAAGGCGTTCTGCTCTTCCACGCGTTGCCAGTAGGCGGAATCGAAGCCGGTGCACAGGGCACGCACGGCTTCGCGGATGTCGGGATACGGCTGGTCGTGCGATGGTTCTGCGAACATGAAAAGGGGCCCCGGTATGGACGTTATATGGACGTTATGGGATTTAGCTTGCGGCCATTATTCCCGAGGGCCTGCCGTGCGGTAATTCGGATTTGCGAAAGAGCGGCTTAGCGCCCCCGGAAGCAGGCCGGGCGGGCACAGCACGGGTTGGGGCGGCGCCGCGCGCACTCGCCGGCGCCCGGTGGCTTCTGGCCGGCCTTGCCCACCCTTAGGGAAATCCGTATTGCATATGCGTCGCTTT
This sequence comes from Cupriavidus sp. GW822-FHT03E04, assembly GCF_058801495.1. Taxonomy (NCBI): domain Bacteria; kingdom Pseudomonadati; phylum Pseudomonadota; class Betaproteobacteria; order Burkholderiales; family Burkholderiaceae; genus Cupriavidus; species Cupriavidus sp. GW822-FHT03E04. The sequence continues at coordinate 95,326 of NZ_JBXANI010000029.1, read as the reverse complement.
ATCGCCACGCTTGCCGGAAACAATAACGCGATAACGCTGCGCGGCCGCACAGGCCGACGCGGGCGGGTGCTAGCCGGCATAACCCGGCCAATCCACCACGATGGAGACAAAAGACATGGCAGGCAGCAAACAGCAGCGGCACGGGCAGGGCGGCAGCGAACACGCAGCGCAGGCGAAGCGGGCCCAGGCACCATGGCGCTGGACGGCGCTCGCCGCGCTGGGCGCGGCAGCAGCACTCACCGCACCTGCCCCGGCGCGCGCCGCCGATGCCTACCCCACCAAGCCGATCACCATGGTGGTCCCCTTTGCCGCGGGCGGCCCCACCGACGTGGTGGCGCGCACCATGGCCGCGGCCATGTCCAAGACCCTGGGCCAGAGCGTGGTGGTGGAAAACCGGCTCGGCGCCGGCGGCACCGTCTCCGCCGCCTACGTGGCCAAGGCCGCGCCGGACGGCTACACCATCCTGATCCATCACAACGGCATGGCCACCGCGCCGGCGCTGTACAGCAAGCTCCCCTACAAGCCGCTGACGGATTTCAGCTTTGTCGGCCAGGTGGCCGACGTGCCCATGACCCTGCTCGGCCGTCATGACCTGCCAGCCAGGACTTTGCCCGAGCTGATAGCCTATATCCGCCAGAACCAGGGCAAGGTCAACCTGGCCAATGCCGGGCTGGGCGCGGTTTCGCAGCTGTGCGGCATGCTGTTCCAGAAAGCCATCGGCGTGGAGCTCACTGCCATTCCCTACCAGGGCACCGCGCCCGCGATGACCGCCCTGCTGGGCAGCCAGGTCGACATCCTGTGCGACCAGACCACCCAGACCCTGCCGCATATCAAGGCCGACAAGGTCAAGCTCTACGGCGTCACCACCAGCACGCGCATCAAGGCCTTGCCCGACACCGCCACGCTAGCCGAGAGTGGGCTCAAGGGCTTCGAGGTCAAGGTCTGGCACGGCATCTATGCCCCGCACGGCACGCCGCCCGCGGTCATCGACCGGCTCAACGGCGCCTTGCGCACCGCGTTGAAGGATCCGGCGGTAGCGGCGCGGCTGGCGGACCTGGGCGCCGAGATCGTGCCGGAGGACAAGCAGACGGCGGAAGGGCTGCGCACCTGGCTGAAGTCGGAGATCGAGAAATGGTCGCCGATCATCAAGGCGGCGGGGGTGAAGGCGGATTGAGCGCCGGGCGCGGGATCGCCGCAGCGCAAAGATAGTAAGATTTCCGGATCCATGCGCCAGTGCTGGCCCATCGGCTGAAGCTGATCGCGCCAGCACTGGCTCTTCCACTACGGATCCGGGAGCCCCCCTTGTTCGATCGCGCCAGACAGCACTTCGCTGCGCTAACCACCCGCGCCGGGTTTCACTCGCTGCGCCTCGTGCGCCAGACCGGCGAGCACTGCGTGATGCGGCGCGGCGTCGCCGAGCCGCCGTCCTTCATGCAGGACATGGGCGCCATGCTCAGCGTGCGCCTGGATGGCGTGGAGGCCTACGCCGCCACCAGCGATCTCAGCGTGGCCGGCTTGCAGCGTGCGCTCGACAGCGCCGAGGCACTCGCCCGGCGGATCGCCGGGCGTGGCCTGGTCGACCTGCGCGGGCTGGAGCCGCCGCAAGGCCAGGCCCGCTACGAATCCCCCGGCTGGCATGGCGCGTTTCCCGGGCTGGCCGAACGCTTCGCCCTGCTGGCGGCGGTGTCCGCCAGCGTGCCCGCCGATCCGCGGCTGGTGAACTGGCTGGTTTATCTCGATCACCAGCGCCATGAGCAGCTCTACCTGAATAGCGCAGGCGCCGAGCAATGGCAGGCGCTGCGCTTCGTCTATCCCGGCATCAGCGTGACCGCCTTCGACGGCAGCGACAGCCAGACCCGCAGCTTTGGCGGCTTCGGCAGCGGCCAGCAGGGCGGGGCGGAGGTCATCGCGCGGCTCGGCTTCGCTGGCGCCGCATCGCGGGTGGCGGACGAAGCCTTGCAGTTGCTGCTGGCGCCCAACGCGCCGAGCGGCCCTACCGACTTGCTGCTGATGCCGGACCAGATGATGCTGCAGATCCACGAATCCATCGGCCATCCGCTGGAACTGGATCGCATCCTCGGCGACGAACGCAATTACGCTGGCACCAGCTTTATCGGGCTGGAGGACTTCGGCCGCTACCAGTACGGCTCGGACCTGCTCAATATCAGCTTCGACCCGGGCATTCCCGAGGAACTGGCCAGCTATGGCCACGATGACGAAGGCCAGCCCGCGCAGAAGGCCTTCCTGATCCGGGATGGCCTGTTGCTGCGCCCGCTGGGCGGCGCGCTGTCGCAATGGCGCAGCGGGCTGCCGGGCGTGGCAAACAGCCGGGCCTGCAACTGGAACCGCCCGCCCATCGATCGCATGGCCAACCTCAACCTGGAGCCGGGCGACCGCACCATGGCGCAACTTATCGGTGGCATCGAACGCGGCATCCTGATGTCGTCCAACCGTTCGTGGTCCATCGACGATGCGCGCAACAAGTTCCAGTTCGGCTGCGAATGGGGGCGCCTGATCGAGGACGGCGAGCTCAAGGGCGTGGTCAAGAACCCGAACTATCGCGGCGTTTCCGCGAATTTCTGGCGCAGCCTGGCCGCCGTTGGCGATGCCAGTACCTTCGAGGTGCACGGCACGCCGTACTGCGGCAAGGGCGAGCCCAACCAGGTGGTGCGCGTCGGCCATGCTTCGCCGGCCTGTATGTTCAAGCAAGTGGAAGTCTTTGGAGGTGCCGCATGATGGCGGATGCGCAGTCGTTGTTTGCGGCACTGGCCGAGGATGTGCGCAAGGCGCTGGGAGAGGGCGAAGCCTTCACGCTGTGGTACAGCGCGGAGGCGTCCGAGTTCATCCGCTTCAACCGCGCGAAGGTGCGCCAGGCCGGACAGGTGCGGCAGGCCACGGCGCGGCTCCAGCTGATCCGCGACGAGCGCCACGCCAATATCGCCGTCGCGCTCTCGGGCGATCCCGCGACCGATCGGCAGCGCCTCGCCGACGGCTTGCTGCAGTTGCGCGAGGCCATCGGCCAGTTGCAGCCGGACCCCTACCTGATGCTGGAGCGAGAGCCCTGGCAGCGCACGCTGGCCGATGCAGCCGCGCCGCCGGACACCGCAGAAGTGCTCGCGCAGATAGAAGCGGCCGCGCATGGGCTCGACCTGGTCGGCATCTATGCCGCCGGCCCGCTCTACCGTGGCTTCGCCAGCAGCTTCGGCGCTTTCGGCTGGCATGCCGCGCAGGGCTTCCACTTCGACTGGAGCCTGTTCCACGAGAACGGCCAGGCGGTGAAGGCCGACTACGCGGGCTCGCGCTGGGACGCTGCCGAGTTCGCCAGCCGCTTTGCACAAGCGCGCCGGCAGCTGGAGCACCTGGGCAAGCCGCAGCGCGTGCTGCCGCCTGGCGACTACCGGGCCTACCTGGCCCCCGCCGCCCTCGACGAAGTCCTCGGCATGTGTTCCTGGGGCGGCTTCTCGGCCCGCGCGCTGGCGCAGAAGGAAAGCCCGCTGCAGCGGCTGTACGATGGCGGCGCCCGGCTTAGCCACTTGCTTGACCTGGACGAGCGCGCGAGCGGCACGCTGGCTCCGGCCTTCGGCCCGGAAGGCATTCCACGCAGCGACGTGACGCTCGTCCAAGCGGGGCTGCCTGCTGGCCGCCTGGTCTACCCACGCAGCGCTCGCGAGTATGATCTCGCCGCCAATTCCGCCAGTGCCGGTGAGGCACCACAGGCCCTTGCCATGGCGGCTGGCAAGCTCGCGCAGGACGAGGTGCTCGCGGCGCTCGGCACGGGCCTCTATATAGGTAACCTCTGGTATCTCAACTGGTCCGACGCGCCGGCGGCCCGCATGACCGGCATGACGCGCTTCGCCACGTTCTGGGTGGAAGATGGCCGCATCCAGGCACCGCTTGGCACGATGCGCTTTGACGACAGCATCTATAGCTTCCTGGGCGAGCACCTCGAGGCGCTGACCAGCGAGCGGCAGTTGCGCGTGTCGAGCAATACCTATGGCGAGCGGCAGACCGATTCGGCGCTGTTGCCAGGTGCGCTGACCGGAAAACTAACGTTGACGCTCTGAGCCAATGAGGAGCTGGCGCACTGGCTCCTCAGCCTTGCCCAAACTGCATCCTCGAACGCAAAAGGGCTGAGTCACCATGGCCTCGTAAGCCGCCGGCTCAGGAATTCCTCGAAGTCCTGGACTTGCCCGCAAATGATGTGGATGTAGACGGTGTCGGTGTCGGGAGCGATCCTGTAAATGATTCGCTGCTGATGTGTCAGATGTTGCCTGAAGCCATCCGCGAAGCCTGCCAGCTCGTCGGGGCGAGTACCGGATGCGGGAAACTCGGCAATGTACGCCACCTTCTCCTGAATCTGCCTCTTGACGGCCAGCCAGGTCCCCTCGGGTTTGAATCTGACCAGATAGCGCCTAAGGTCGAGCAAGTCTTGCTTGGCGGATTCGAGAAAGACTACCTTCATGCGCCGTCTTGTTCGTCCAGCCGATCCAGTTCAGCAAAGACGTCTGCCGTCGTTGCCACCTTGCCCTGCGCGATCTCTTTCTCGCCGAGCGCCAGGATCTTCAATAGCGCGATGGTTTGCTGCTGCGCTTCATAGCTGGCAATGTCTTGCACGACGAGTTTGGCCTCGCCATTCTGGGTAATGATCAAAGGCTCGCGCGTCTCGCTGAGTTCCGTGACGATACGGGCCGCATCGCTTTTCAGAAAGCTGATTGGCTTGATGTTTGAGAGTTTCACGGGGGCCATGTGGAGGGAATGGGGTGACTGAATATAGTTCGAATTCGGTCCGGCGTCCACTTTGCGAACAGTGTCGTTCCCCCGCCCAGCTTGCGCTTTCCGCAAAACGCAGCTGCCACTGGTGCGCTCGGAGCTTCAGTGTCAACTTTCTGGTCACCGCGGGTATTAGTTACTTTCGCGGTTATGGCCTGGTCGCTTGGACCTGCTCACCGCGTTGTTCGCAAATTCTGGACATTTCTTGATGGCGATCCGGGGCATGATCGAGTATTTGCTACAGAGACGCTGATGGACAGCGGGAGGAGCGATTCATGACTGGCAAGCGTATTGCCGCGCAACATCACAAAACCTTCGAGGGGCTGCGCCAGTCCGATGCCGAGGGCAACGAATTCTGGGTGGCGCGCCAACTGGCCAGGGTGCTGGAGTATTCCGAGTACCGACACTTCCTTCCGGTCATTGATCGTGCAAGGGAGGCCTGCCGCAACAGCGGCCAGCCGGTGGCGAACCATTTCGAGGACATCCTCGAAATGGTCGGGATCGGCTCGGGGGCCAGGCGACAGATCGCCGATATCCGCCTCTCGCGCTATGCCTGCTACCTGATCGTCCAGAACGGTGACCCCGGCAAGCCGGTCATCGCGAATGGCCAGACCTATTTTGCCTTGCAGACCCGTCGGCAGGAACTTCGCGACGACGAGGCCTTCGCGCGGCTAACCGAAGATGAGAAGCGGCTGGCGATCCGCAACGAGCTTGCAGCTCACAATAAACACTTGGCGGCGGCGGCCAGGGGCGCGGGCGTCGAGACGCCCCTGGATTACGCGATCTTTCAGGATCATGGCTACAAGGGGCTGTACGGCGGTAGAGCGGCCAAGGACATTCACGCCATCAAGGGCTTGAAGAAGAGTCAGAAGATTCTTGACCACATGGGCAGTACCGAGCTTGCGGCGAACCTATTCCGCGCCACACAGACTGAAGACAAGTTGCGGCGAGACCTGGTGCGTGGCAAGCAACAGGCCAACCAGACGCATTTCGAGGTTGGCAAGAAAGTACGCCAGACCATTGCCGAGTTGGGTGGCACCATGCCGGAAACCCTGCCGACACCCAAGGAAAGCATCAAGCAGCTAGAGCGCGACAGGAAGAAGAAGGTCAAAGAATGAACTGAGGTATCGATGCCCGATATGACGGGACCAGTCCCAGGCTGGCCGCTCCTTTGTCAAACCGGTTCCCGCGCCGCATCCGTCAAATACTGAATCAACGTCTCCGCAAACTGCGGCAACTCCCGCCCCGGCCGGCGCACCAGACGCAGATCGCGCTTGGCCCATTCATCCTCAAGCGGAATAAACCGCAGCACCTTGCGGCTGGCATAACGCCGCGCGCAACTGTTTGGCACGATGGCGATGCCTGCCCCTGCCTCCACCATCCGGCACACGGCGTCGAAGCTGCCCAGCTGGATGCGCAGGCTGATGCGCTTGCCCATGCCGCTGGCGATGCGGTCCAGGAAGGACTGGATGGCGCTGAACTGGTTGAGGCCCACGAAGCGGCAGGTATCCAGCAGGTCGGCAAAGTGCAGGCTGGTGAATTGCGGCAGCGGGTGGTTGACCGGCGCGATCACGATCAGCTCGTCGCTGCAGAGCTGCATGACCTCCAGGTCATTGGTGGCGACCTCGCCGGCGACGATGCCGAGGTCCGCCGCACCGGCGCTGATGGACGAGACGATGGCCTGGGAAAGCTGCTCTTCCAGTTCGATATCCACGTCCGGGTTCTCGGCAAGGAAGCGCGACAGCGCGGTGGCGAGGAAGGAGTTGGTGGCGGTGGTGTTGGCCAGCAGGCGCACGCGGCCCTTGACGCCCTTGGCGTAGGGGCGCAGGTCCGAGTGCAGGCACTCCAGTTCGCGGAACACTTCGCGCGCGTGGCGCAAGAGGGCGTCGCCGGCGGGCGTCAGGCGCACGCCCTTGACCTGGCGGATCAGCAGCTGGGTCTGGAAGGCTTCTTCCAGTTGCTTGATGCGGGTGCTGGCGGCGGGCAGGGAGAGGAAGCTGCGCTCGGCGGCGCGGGTCAGGTTTTCGGTCTCGCCGACGTTGAGGAACAGGCGCAGGTCGGTCAGGTCGTAATGCATGTGTTTCGCTGGGCCAAAGGCCTCTTTTGTCAATCGTGAATAGCAATGTCCCCGCCGTCAATTTATCGTATTCGGCGTGGCAAGAGAACCATAAAGGCCGGCTCGTCCGTATTGCGCGGGCGGTTACCGGCTTGCCTTGCGCAAAGGCGGCGCGAAACCCGAGCCGCCGCGCAGCCACCTAGGAGGACGACACATGACAGTTCGGCGCTACAGCGCAAGCAGGCTGGCGGGCGTGGCCACCATGCTGGGCGTGGCTACCTTGGCCACCATGGGCGGCGCTGCCGCAGCCGACTATCCGGACAAGCCGGTGCGCCTGATCGTGCCCGCGGCGGCGGGAGGCACCACCGATATCGCCTCGCGGCTGGTCGGCAAGCGCCTCTCCGAGCTGCTGGGCCAGCCCGTGGTGGTGGAAAACCGTGCCGGCGCGGCCGGCATTGTCGGTGTGCAGGCACTGCGCCAGGCCGCGCCAGACGGCTATACGCTGATGATGGGCAATATCGGCCCCAATGCCATCAACTACGGCCTGTACAAGCAACTTCCCTACCGTGCCGAGGACTTCGCGCCGATCACCATGGTGGTCTCGGTGCCCAATGTGCTGGTGGTCAACGCCAAGGTACCTGCCCGCAACGTGGCGGAACTGGTCGCGCTGGCCAGGTCCCAGCCGGGCAAGCTCTCGTTTGCCTCGTCGGGGACCGGGCAATCGGTGCACCTGTCCGGCGAGCTGTTCAAGAAGCGCACCGGCATCGACATCATCCATGTGCCATACAAGGGTGCCGCGCCGGCCGTGGCCGACCTGGTCGCCGGGCAGGTGACGATGATGGTGGACAACCTGCCCAGCTCGCTGCCGCATATCCAGTCCGGCAAGCTGCGCGCGCTGGCGGTGACCAGCGCCACGCGCGTGGCCGAGTTGCCCGACGTGCCCACCATGAAGGAAGCCGGCCTTGACGACTTCCAGGTGACCGCATGGTTCGGCCTGGTGGCGCCGGCGGGCACGCCGGCCGCGGTGGTCTCGCGCCTGCAAAAGACGGTGGCCGGCATCCTGGCCGAGCCCGAAGTGAAAACGCGCCTGGCCGATCTCGGCGGTGTGCCGGGCGGCGATACGCCCGAGCATTTCGCCAGGTTCATCGACGCGGAGCGCGTGCGCTGGGCCAAGGTGGTGAAGGACACCGGCATTCCACAGCAATGAGGGCGAGCCCGAGGCACGGCACGCAACACCACACCACATCACAACGCAACGAGAGGGCAAGGCATGCAAGCACTGAAAGCGCGCCACCGCAGGTCATGGCTACAGGCCGTGCTGATTGCCCCGCTCGCGGCGGGGCTGCTGGGCGCGAGTGCTTCGGCGCTGGCCGACACCTGGCCCAACAAGCCGATCCAGTTACTGATTCCCTATCCGCCGGGCGGCAGCGCCGACCTGCTGGCGCGCCCCGTGGCGGCCAAGCTGCAGGAGCGGCTGGGCCAGCCCGTGGTGCTCGACTACCGGCCGGGCGCCGGCGGCACCATTGCCTCGCAGCAACTTGCGCGCGCCAAGCCGGACGGCAACACGCTGATCGTGGTGCTGGCCGCGCACGCCATCAATGCCAGCCTCTATCCCAAGCTGCCGTATGACACCCGCAAGGATTTCGCGCCGGTATCGCTGGTGGCCAACCTGCCGCTGATCCTGGCCGGCAGCCCCTCGCTGAAGGCCAGGACCGTGCCTGAGTTGATCGCCGCGGCCAAGGCTGCGCCGGGGCAGCTCACGTTCGCCTCCGCGGGCAACGGCAACACGGGCCACCTGGCCGGCGAGCTGTTCGACAGCCTGGCCGGCGTCAAGATGACCCACGTGCCGTACAAGGGCAGCGCGCAGGTGGTCAACGCCATGCTGGCTGGCGAGGTGCAGCTGACCTTCGACAGCATTTCCACGTCGATGCCGCATATCCGCAGCGGCCGTCTCAAGGCGCTGGCCGTGACCAGCGCCAGGCGCGCCACGCTGGCGCCGGACGTGCCCACGCTGTCCGAGGCCGGGGTGCCGGGCTTCGATATCAACGGCTGGTATGCGGTGCTGGCGCCGGCCGGCACGCCGAGCGCCATTGTCGAGCGGCTCAGCAAGGAGATCGCGGCTGTGCTGACCCAGCCCGACCTGCGCGCGAACCTGGCATCCAATGGCTATGAGCCGGTGGGTTCCACGCCGGCCGCGCTGGGCGCGCATATCGATGCGGAGATCACGCGCTGGAGCAAGGTCGTGAAGGAATCGGGCGCTCGCCTGGAATAAGAGATCAACCAAAAGAGATCAACGAATATCCGGCCTGGCGCGTGCCAGGCCGCCGAGCAAACAAACGTGTAGACAGGAGTATGAGCATGAGTGGAGTGATGGCAGGCAAGGTAGCGCTGGTGACTGGCGCGGGTGGTGGCATCGGGCGCGGCGTAGCGCTGGAACTGGCCAAGGCCGGCGCCAAGGTGGTGGTCAACGACATCGGCGTATCGCTCACCGGTGAAGGCGGCGATGCCGGCCCCGCGCAGCGCGTAGTCGACGAGATCGTCGCCGCCGGCGGCATTGCGGTAGCCAACACCGACAGCGTATCGAGCTGGCAGGGTGCCAACGCGATCGTGCAATGCGCGATCGACAACTTCGGCCGCATCGATGCCGTGGTCAACAACGCTGGCAACCTGCGCGACCGCATGTTCTTCAAGATGAACGAGGAAGAATGGCGCTCGGTGATCGACGTCCACCTCAACGGCACGTTCTTTGTCAGCCGCGCCGCCGCCAACCACTTCAAGGACCAGGAGAGCGGCGCCTACGTGCACATGACTTCCACCTCCGGCCTGATCGGCAACCTGGGCCAGGCCAACTACTCGGCTGCCAAGCTTGGCATTGCCGCGCTGTCGAAGTCGATCGCACTGGACATGGCCCGCTTCAATGTGCGCTCGAACTGCATCGCGCCGTTCGCCTGGAGCCGCATGACCAGCTCGATCCCCTCCGAGACCCCGGAAGAAAAGGCGCGTGTCGCCAAGCTGCAAAAGATGGAAGCCAACAAGGTCGCGCCGATGGCCGCCTTCCTCGCCAGCGATGCCGCGCATGAAGTCAACGCGCAGATCTTTGCCGTGCGCGCCAACGAGATCATGCTGATGAGCCAGCCGCGCCCGGTGCGCTCGGTCCACATGAGCGAAGGCTGGACGCCGGAGTCCATTGCCGAGATCGCCATCCCCGCCATGCGCAACAGCTTCTTCAAGCTCGAGCGCTCGCCCGACGTGATCAGCTGGGACCCGATCTGACGCCATGCCGCTCGACTACAACCGCATCAAGAACTGGGACTTTCCGCAGGTCACGCAAACCTACGGCGAGAAGGACTCCATCCTCTACGCGCTGGGTCTTGGCCTGGGCGAGCAGCCCACCGATCCGCGCCAGCTGCAATACGTTTATGAAGCGCAGCTCAAGGCCTTTCCAACGCAGGCCGTGGTGCTGGCCTATCCCGGCTTCTGGATGCAGGACCCGAAGAGCGGCATCGACTGGGTGCGCATCGTCCACGGCGAGCAGCGCCTGCGCCTGCACCGGCCGCTGCCGGTGTCCGGCACCGTGCGTGCGCGTGCACGGGTGACCCATGTCATCGACAAAGGGGCCGGCAAGGGCGCGCTCGTGATCGTGGAGCGCACGCTGGTGGATGCGGCCACCGGTGCCGAACTGGCTACCGTAAACCACACCACCTTCTGCCGCGCCGATGGCGGCTTTGGCCAGGGCGATACCGCGCCCGAAGCACTGCCGGCAGCGCCGGCCCGCGCGCCAGATGCGGTTCGCAGCCAGGCGATCATGCCGCAGGCCGCGTTGTTGTACCGCCTCAATGCCGATCCCAACCCGTTGCATGCCGATCCGGAAGTGGCGCGCGCGGCGGGCTTCGACGCGCCCATCCTGCACGGCCTGTGCACCTATGGCGTGGCGGCGCGCGCACTGGTCGACACCTTCGCCAACGGCGATGGCGATCAGCTGCTCGAACTCAATGTGCGTTTTTCCCGCCCGGTATTTCCCGGCGAAACCCTCGAAGTGCGCATGTGGCGCGAAGGCGGCGGCCGCGTGTTGTTCGACGCCCGCGTGCCCGCGCGCGACGTCACCGTGCTCAGCAACGGCGTAGCGGAGTTCCGCGCATGACAACAACGACAACCATGAAGAGCGCGCTTGACGGCGTACGCGTGCTGGATCTTTCGCGCATCCTGGCCGGCCCCTGGTGCGCCCAGAACCTGGCCGACCTCGGCGCCGAGGTGATCAAGGTAGAGCGACCCGGCGTGGGCGACGACACCCGCTCCTGGGGCCCTCCCTGGCTGCCCGACGGCGACGGAAAGCCCTCGCGCGATGCCACCTACTACGCTGGCGCCAATCGCGGCAAGCGCTCGGTCACGCTCGATATCGCCAGCCCCGAAGGGCAGAGCATCGTGCGCGAGCTGGCGGCGAAATCGCAAATCGTGCTGGAGAACTACAAGGTTGGCGACCTGAAGCGCTACGGCCTGGACTACGACAGCCTCAAGGCCATCAACCCGGCGCTGGTCTATTGCTCCATCACCGGCTACGGCCAGGAAGGCCCGAGCGCGCACAAGCCCGGCTACGACTTCATCTTCCAGGGCATCGGCGGGCTGATGAGCATCACGGGCGAACGCGACGACCTGCCCGGCGGCGGCCCGCAAAAGGTAGGCGTGGCCGTGGTCGACATGCTCACCGGCATGTATGCCACCGTGGCCGTGCTGGCCGCGCTGCGCCATGCCGAGCGTACCGGCGAGGGGCAGCGGATCGACATGGCGCTGCTCGACGCGGTGGTGGCGGTCGGGGCGACGCCAATCCTGGCGCAGAAGATCACCGGAAAGACGCCGCAGCGCTTCGGGAACGCGCATGCAAACATGGTGCCGTACCACGTGTTTGCCACGGCGGACGGCTACATGATCGTGGCCGCAGGCAACGACGGGCAATGGCAAGGGTACTGCCGGGGCGTGGCGCGTCCGGACCTTGCCACGGACGAACGCTTCACCACCGGCACTGGCCGCATCGTCAATCGCGATGTGCTGGTGCCGCTGCTCGAAGCCCATATGCGCACGGGCACGACCGCGCATTGGGTGCAAGCGCTGGAACGCGAGGGCATTCCTTGCGGGCCGATCAACGACTATGCGCAGGTGCTGGAGGATCCGCAGGTCAGGTACCGTGAACTGCAGGTGGATATGGTGCGCAGCGATGGCGGGGTTTGTCCCACGGTGAAGAGTCCGTTGCGGCTTTCGGCCACGCCGGTGCGGTACGACGCGGCGCCCCCGCGGCTGGGCGAACATACCGAGGCGGTGCTTTCGGGCGTGCTGGGCATGTCGGCAGCGCGGATCGCGGCCCTGCGCGAACAAGGCTTGATCTGAGGCCGGTTCCGGCGGTACGCGTTACCCGGGTGCAGCAGCCGGAGCGCGTACCATCGGCCTGCGGACGGCGGCGCATAAGATGCCGCCAGCCGTCAGGAACCGAACAGCATCAGGCCAATCTTGACGGCCGAGACCACGATGGCGAGCAGCAGCCCGCAAATCAGTTGCTGGCTGTCTCGTGGCTCCCACGATAGTGCGGCGGCTACAAACGCCTTGCGCTGTTATCGCGCCTTGACGGAGACAACCCCCAGGTCATTCGGTATGCCCTTGGCGATCATTGCGCCCTTGAGGCGCCGGGTCATGCCTTCGATGACGATCTCCGTCCAGTGCCCGAAGAAATTCGCCATTGCGTGCGCCATCAAAAGACACCCCACAGCCGTACCCTGCTCATATCCGACACGGCCTTCGCTTCATCGGCTGACTCATCGGCAGGCTCGACCAGTTCAAGAGGCAGTTTGGCTTCGCGCGGCTTCAGCATCAATACGACCTCCATGTCGAGCGCGTGAGCGTAATTCACGATCGTTTCCATAGAGGGTCCGAGCGAACCGCCGCCGTTCTCGATCCGGCTGATCTCGGATTGCAGCATGCCGCTGTCGGCGGATTGTTGCGCCTGTGTTTTGCCGCTCTTCTGGCGCGCGGCGCGCAGGATGCTTCCGACCTGGCCAGCCATCGCAAACCGCGTATCGGGCTCTTCGTCGAGCTTCTGCATTTCCGCCAGATAGGCGCGGCGTGTCTCAGGCTTGTCGAGAGCCCGTTTGCGAAACTTCTCGAACGAATCGGGATTCAAAACGTTCTTGCCATCTTTGGCCATGATGCGCTCCTTTGCTTCCAGGTACGTTCCTTCGCATGGCGCTCTCCCCGGGCGGCGTTCGTGTCGACGGCGAGCACGACCAGCATCGAGCCTGACCTGACCGGACCAACGATGGTGAAGAACGCTGTCAGAACCCTCAAGACCCCGACCTTGCGTCTCAGATAGATCGGCGATGCGCTGTACGGGAACGCAAGCGTGTGAGGATATTCCAAGGGCAAAAGCCCGTTTTGTATCGTCCACCCCAAGCGGGCGAGCAACTGGGCCGCAATGATCTCTGTCGGAGGACTGGTCAGCAGCAAGTCCATTTCCTTGTCGGCCTTGGGGTGAAAGCTCGGTATGAAGAAAGACAAGGCACCTCATTATTATTGGTTATTTCCGATAATTTGCAAGTCCCGTGGAGTCGCGTGCATCTTTCTGCCCATGGATCGAGGCTGGTCTCTTTGTTTTTAGATCGAACTATCAGGCGCTATTCCCGTGACGTCCAGAAAACTTTTGTTGCCATGGACGGCCGGTCAATTGCAATCAGGCATGGCGAAGCCGGGATAAGGCCTGCCGGCAAGAACGGTGCCCCTGCCGGGTTCCCAGCCCACCGGACATGATCCATATCAAGCCTCGTGTGCCTGGTTACCGGCACAATGCTCCTGAACTCCCCAGCCTTCCAACTCCCACCCAAGGTGAGGCCCATGTTTCCTGAATTCCGCGATCAGATATCCATCCTCAAGACCCAGGACGCCCACTTTGCGCGGCTCTTTACCCGCCACAACGAACTGGACCATGAGATCAAGAACATGGAGGCGGGCACGGTTCCCGCAGATGGCACCGCCATCGAGGTCCTCAAGAAGGAAAAGCTGCTCCTGAAGGACCAGCTCTACGTCATCCTGCGCAAGGTCTCGGCTTCCTGAAGCCAATTTCAAATCCGCCAATCTGCCAATTGAAAGGCCATCCCATGTTCAAACACATCCTGCTCCCCATCGACGGATCGGAACTCTCGCAAAAGGCCTTCCCGGCAGCCATCGAGTTCGCGCGGACGACCGGCGCCAAGCTGACTCCGTATATGTGCCTCGAGGAGTATCCGTTCCTGATGTCCAGCGACGCGGGCCATGAGAAGAAGTCGGTCTTCGAGCATCGCATCGAGGCGGCGGCGCGCGAGGAGCTGGCGAAGGTGGAGGCGGCCGCGGCGCTGGCCGGTGTGCCGTGCACGGGGGCCACGTCCACTGCGGCGGCGCCTTATCGCGGCATCATCGGCATGGCGAAGGAGCTGGGCTGCAACGTGATCTTCATGGCCTCGCATGGGCGGCGCGGCATCAGCGGCCTGCTGCTGGGCAGCGAGACCCAGAAGGTGCTGACGCATAGCGATATTCCGGTGCTGGTGTTCCGCTGAGCATGCCAGGGGATTCGTGATTTTTGATTTTTGATTTGTTGCGCCGCACTAGCGGCGCAATCTCCCTGCGTCACACGGATCCCGCCGACCCGAGCGCTCACCGCCGACTCGGCGGGATCTTCATCTTCATCTGCCGCGCCCAGGCACTCAGGCCGCGGACGCCATCATCTGCCGCTGCCGGTACTCCCCGGGCGCTACTCCCGTCCATTTCTTGAACGCCCGATGGAACGTGCTGGGTTCTGAAAACCCCACGCGCAGCGCCACCTGCTGCAGTGCAAGGTCCGTGTGTTCCAGGAAGGCGATGGCCGCGTCGCGGCGCAGGCTGTCTTTGATGCTCTGGTAGCCGCGCCCTTCTTCGCGCAGGCGGCGGCGCAGGGTTTGCGGCGTCAGGCGCAGGGTCTCGGCCATTTGTTCCAGCGAGGGCAGTTCATCGTCGAGGTGGCAGCGCAGGTGGCGCCGGATGCGCTCGGCGAGGCAGGAGTCGTCGCGGTAGCGGGTGAGCAGGTTGCGCGGCGTGTCGTTCAGGAAGGCTTGCAGGCTGCTGGCGTCCTGGACCACGGGCAGGCGCAGCCAGCTGGCGTCGAAGTGCAAGGCGGTGTGCGGCTGGCCATAGCGGACCTGGGTGTTGAAGACCCGTTCGGTGTCGGTGAGCCGGGATGGCCCGCGCGCTGGTTCCGGCGCGCGCGCGGCCAGGTCGACGCCGGCGAGGGGAATGCGCTGCGCCACCAGCCAGTTGGCCACCCCGTAAGCCTGGAAGGCGAAGGTGGATTGCGCGTACTGGCGGCACGCCGTGGCGGGCGCGCGAGGCAGCAGGAGCAGGGTGGCGCGGCCGTCGCGCTGTTGCAGCCGAGGCACGAAATCGACCAGGTGCAGGCGATACTGGTTCAGCCCGGCGCGCATGGCGTCTTCCAGCGTGGCGCAGTGGATCAACGCCTGGCAGGCCTGGGCGAACACGCCCGGTGCCACGGGCCGGCTGAGCAAGCCCCAGAACTCATCGCGCGTGACGCGCCGCATCGAGCGCATCAGCGCGGCAAACTGGCCCTCGCTCACGCGCGCGTTGGGCGACTGCAGCAACGCGGGCGAAATGGCGGCGCGGCGCAGCAGGGCGTCGATGTCGCAGCCAAGGCGGCGCGCGCCTTGCACGATCTGGTGCAGCTGCAGCACGGAAATGGTGTGGCGCGTGGGCGGCTGAGCAGCGTCAGCGCCCGGTGTGCCTGGCGGGAGGGAACTGAGCGGCACCGTCATCGATGACGGCGCGGATGCCCTGAGTGCGGCGATTTGCATTGTCTCCTCGTTCTCAACGGACTCCCCGGTCCTGGTCCGGATCTCCCCTGGGCTGCATCTCGCTGCACTGCAGCGCAACGCGCGGGCTTGCCGGACCGCTGCCGGTTCTGTGCCGGCTATGTGAGCCAGTTAACCCGATGCTGCGCCCCAGCACAATCCGGATTTACCAAAGGCAGGCTTTTCCCTGAACGATTCGGCCAATCATTTTGGGCCGAATGGTCATTGTCCACGCAGTGCACCATCGCGCAATCTCATCCCTTGCTGGCCTGTGCATCCGCAGGGCGCGGCGTGGCGGTTCAAGAGGGGAGAAGCAGGATGCAGATAGGACGTCGCAGGACCCTGTTACGGCTTGGCGCGGCCTCGTTGGCCGCTGGCGGCGGCATCTCCGGGATCGCCAGCGCGCTCGCGCAAGGCGCCGTGCCCACCGGATACCCCGCCAAGCCGGTGCGGCTGGTGGTGCCTTATCCGGCGGGCGGCGCCACCGACGTGCTCGCCCGCGCCATTGCCGCTCCGCTTGGCCAGCAGTGGCAGCGCACGGTGGTGGTGGAAAATCGCCCGGGCGCCAGCGGCATGATCGGTGCCGATGCGGTGGCCAAGGCGCCTGCCGATGGTTACACCTTGCTGCTCACGCTGACCAGCGTGGTGCAGTTGCCCAGCCAGTATGCAAAGCCGCCCTTTGACCCGATGCGCGACCTGGTTGCGCTGTCGGAACTGGCGACTTCGCACCTCGTAGTGGCCGCCAATTCGTCCATGCCTGGCAGCCTCGCCGAGGTGGTGCAAATGGCGAAGGGCAAGCCGAAAGGGTATTCCTACGGCACCTACGGCACCGGCAGCGGTGCGCACCTCTATATGGAAGTGTTTACCGGCGCCGCCGGGCTGGACATGATCCATGTCCCCTACAAAGGCGAGGCGCCGTTGCTCAACGACCTGCTGGGCGGCCAGGTGTCGGTGGGCACCATCTCCGTGATGGGGATCAAGCCGCATATGCGCACCGGCCGCCTGCGCGCGCTGGCCGTGGTGGGCAACACCCGGGCGCCCATGCTGCCCGAGGTGCCGACCTTCCAGGAACTGGGCTACAGCGGCCTGGACGGGCCCGGCTGGTTCGGCCTGTTCGCCCCGGCCGGCACGCCGCGGCCGATCGTGGACAAGGTTTCGGCGGACGTGAACGCCATCCTGGCCACGCCCGATATCCGGCAGCGCATGACCGACCTTGGCGTGATCGTCAAAGGCACCCGGCCGATGGAGTTCGCCGAGGTGGCGCGCGCCGACCAGGCTTACTGGAACGGCGTGATCCGCAAGCTCAATATCCGGCTCGACTGAGCCTGCAGCATTTCCCAACCCTCTCGTGCCCGTTCGGGGCGGATTCAGGAGCAGCGATGCAGCACACGCGCCGCAAGGCATTGCAGCAGATCGGAGCCGGTGCCCTCGCCGCCGGCGGCCTGGGCCTGGGGCTGAGCCCCGCGCGTGCCGACGCTTTCCCGGCCAAGCCCGTGCGGCTGGTGGTGCCCTACCCCGCGGGCGGCGCCACCGATGTGCTGGCACGCGCCATTGCCGAGCCGCTCGGCAAGATGTGGCAGCGCCCCATCGTGGTGGAAAACCGCCCAGGCGCCAGCGGCATGATCGGCGCCGACGCCGTGGCCAAGGCCGATGCCGACGGCCATACCGCGCTGCTTACCATCACCACGCTGGTCCAGGCCCCGAGCCTCTATGCCAAGGCGCCGTTCGACCCGGTGCGCGATTTCGCTCCGGTGTCCAATCTTGGCACCACCAGCCTGGTGTTCGCGGTGCACAACTCGGTGCCCGCCACGACGCTGGCCGAATTCATCGCGCTGGTGAAGTCCAGGCCAAGGCAGTTCAACTATGGCTCCTACGGCACCGGCTCAAGCGGCCATCTCTACTGCGAAGTGTTCAACGAGGCGGCGGGGCTGGACATGACCCACGTGTCATACAAGGGCGAGGCGCCGGAACTGAACGACCTGCTCGGCGGGCAGATACCCGCGGCGATCATCTCGGTGATGGGCGCGCGCCCGCACACGGCAACCGGCCGCCTGCGCGCGCTGGCGGTGACCGGCCCCGCGCGCGCGCCGCAACTGCCAGACGTGCCGACCTTTCGCGAGTCTGGCATCGCGGGCATGGATTCGATGGGCTGGTTCGGGCTGTTGCTGCCGGCCGCCGCGCCGCGCCCGGTGATAGAAAAGTTCTCCTCGGACGTCAACCGCGTGCTGGCCATGCCAGCCGTGCGCGCGCGCATGAACGACATGGGCGTGGTGCTTGCCGGCAGCACGCCCGATGCCTTCGCCGAGACCATGCGTAGCGATTACGCGCGCTGGGGCAAGGTCATCCGCACCCGGAACATCCGTCTTGACTAACGTCGTCTTGATGCACGGCGCCTCGATGCCCGCCAGGCCGGTGGCGGCCGGTAATTTTCCCACTTTGTGTTTCTCATGAATCAAGCTGCTTCTGCTACCCACGCTCCGGCCTACCGTTCTCCCCACTGGCCTCCAGGCATGCCCGCCGAGGTGTGCGTGCCGCGCACCAGCCTGGCCTACAACGTCGAGGTGGCCGCCCGGCGCTATCCGGACAAGACCGCGATCCAGTATTTCCATACGGCCATCTCCTACGCCAGCCTGCATGCGCAGATCGAGCGCATGGCCGGCTACCTGCAGCAGGCTTGCGGCGTGGCGCCGGGCGACCGCGTGATGCTGTTCAGCCAGAACTGCCCGCAGTTCATCGTCGCCTACTACGCCATCCTGCGTGCCGAGGCGGTGGTCGTGCCAGCCAACCCGATGTGGCTGACCGGGGAGCTCGAACACGTGGCCGCGGACAGCGGCGCGGTGGCGGCCTTCGTCGCGGCGGAGCTATATCCGCAGATTGCGCCGCTGCATGGCGCCGGGCTGGCGCATGTCATCGTGCATCAGTACGGGGACATGCTCGAGGCGGCCGGCGGCACCGACAGCGTGCCCGCCTGGCTTTACGAGCGCACCCCGCTGCCCGCCTGCGCGCCCGCAGGCGCCACGCTGGCGACATGGACACAGGCCGACGCCGCGGGCCATGCCCCACGCGCGCATGAGGCCGGCTACGACACGCTGTGCATGCTGGCCTACACCTCGGGCACCACTGGCCATCCCAAGGGCTGCATGCATACGCACGGCACGCTGATGAGCGCGGCGGTGGGCTCGCAACTGTGGCGCAGCGCCAGCCCGCAGAGCGTGTGCTTGTCGGTCGCACCGATGTTCCATCTGCTGGGCATGCAGAACGGCATCCACGCGCCGCTTTACCTGGGTGCCACCATCGTGCTGCTGCCGCGCTGGGATCGCGCGGCAGCAGCAGACCTGATCGAGCGCTACCAGGTTTCCACCTGGGGCGCGCCGCCCGCCATGCTGGTGGATTTCTTCGCGCAGCCGGGCATCGGCGAGCGCAACCTCTCCAGCCTTGCCTACCTGGGCGGCGGCGGGGCCGCCATGCCGGACGCCGTGGCCACCATGCTGCAGGAGCGCTTTGGCCTGCCTTACGTGGAGGCGTACGGCCTGACCGAGACCGCCGCCTTCCTGCTGTCCAATCCGCGCCACCGGCCCAAGCGCGAATGCCTGGGCATCGCCACGTTCGGCGTGGACGCGCGCGTGATCGACCCGCACACGCTGGCCGAGCTGCCGCAGGGCGAGTTGGGCGAGATCGTGACCCATGGCGCGCAGGTGATGCGCGGCTACTGGCGCAACCCGCAAGCCGATGCGGAATCGTTCATCGAGATCGATGGCAAGCGATTCCTGCGCACCGGCGACCTCGGCTTCATGGATGAGGAAGGCTATTTCTTCATGCGCGACCGGCTCAAACGCATGATCAACGCATCCGGCTTCAAGGTCTGGCCGGCGGAGGTGGAGAACCTGCTCTACGGCCATCCCGCCGTCCACGAAGCCTGCGTGATCGCCGCGCGCGACGCGCGCCGCGGCGAGACCGTCAAGGCCGTGGTGGCGCTCAAGCCGGCCGCGCGCGGCACGCCCGAGGCCAGCGCCGAGCAGATCATGGCGTGGTGCCGCGAGCGGCTGGCGGCCTACAAGGTGCCGCGCATTGTCAGCTTTGTCGACGCCTTGCCCAAATCGGCCACCGGCAAGATCCAGTGGCGGGCACTGCAGGAGCTGGAGCAGGGCCAAGGCGGAGATCAGTCGGCCGCCGCCGGCAGCGTGGCCTGAACCAGAACAACGAGAACACCGAGAACAACGAGAACGATGGGAGACATCATGAAGACATCGAGACGAAACTGGCTGGGCCAGGCGGCAGTGCTGGGCGGCGGTGCGTTGCTGGGCGGATGGCAGTGGCCCGCGCAGGCGCAGGGCACCTATCCGGCGCGGCCCATCCGCATGGTGGTGCCGTATCCCGCCGGCGGCGGCACCGATACCATCGCGCGCATGATCGGCCAGCGCCTGACCGAGGCCTGGGGCCAGCCGGTGGTGGTTGACAACAAGCCCGGCGCCAGTGGCATGCTGGGCAACGACATCGTGGCCAAGGCGCCGCCCGACGGCTACACGATGCTGCTCGGCATCACCGCCATGATCCAGTCGCCCAGCCTGTACAAGCGCATTCCGTACGACGTGGCCCGCGACTTCGCGCCGGTTTCACTGCTGGCCAGGTCCTCCGACCTGTTCGTGGTGCCCAACCGGGTGCCGGCCAGCACGCTCGCTGAGTTCGTGGCCTTGGCCAAGGCCGGCAAGCTCAGCTACGGCTCCTACGGCAACGGCACCTCCTCGCATTTGCATGGCGAGCTGCTCAAGATGCAGGCGCACGTGGACCTTGCACACATTCCATACAAAGGCGCCGCGCCGCTGATGAGCGACGTGCTGGGTGGGCAGGTGGATTCGGCGTTTGTCGATGTGACCTCGGCCAACAGCTATCTGAATAGCGGGAAGTTCAAGATCCTCGCCATCACGGGCGCCCAGCGCTACAAATCGATTCCCTCGGTGCCGACTTTCGCGCAGGCCGGCTTCACCGGGTTTGAGCCGAGCGGCTGGTTCTCGATGTTCCTGCCCGCCAATACGCCGCGCGACGTGGTTACCCGGCTCTCCACCGAGATCGCCCGCATCGTGCGGCTCCCGGACATCTCGCAAAAGCTGGTGGCGATGGGGCTGCAGCCGGTGGGCTCGTCCCCGGAAGAACTGGCCGCGGTGATCGCGACGGACACGCCCAAGTGGGCGCGCATCGTCCGCGACGCCAACATCCAGCTTGACTGACGCGCCGATTTTATGACTGCTACTGCATTTATTCACCGAGCCAACCCAGAGGAGTTCGCCATGGAGACCATTCGCTACGCCGTTGCCGACGGGGTTGCCACCCTCACGCTCGACTTCCCGAAACGCAAGAACGCCCTGAACGGCACCATGCGCCGCGAAATCGGCGAGGTTGTGCACCAGTTGCGCCAGGACACCAGCGTGCGCGCGCTGATCCTCACCGGCGCGGGCACGGATTTCTGTTCCGGCGGCGACATCAGCTCGATGCAAGGCGAAATCAGCGCTGACCAGGGCCGCCAGCGCCTGGCGGCCATCCATCCCTGGCTGGAAGACCTGATCCACCTCGACCGTCCCGTGATCGCGGCGGTAGACGGCGCGGCCTATGGCGCCGGCTTCAGCCTGGCTCTCGTGGCCGACATCATCCTGGCCACGCCGCGCGCGCGCTTTGGCCTGCCTTTCCTGCGCCTGGGCCTGATCCCGGATTGCGGTGTGTTCTACACGCTGCCGCGCATGATCGGCCTGCAGCGCGCCAAGGCGTTGATGTTCTCGATGCGTGAACTCAGCGCCGCAGCGGCGCTGGAGCAGGGCATCGTGATGGAAATCGTGCCGCCGGAGGATCTGCATGCCCGCGCGCTGGCGCTCGCCTCGGCCTTTACCGAAGCTTCGCCGGTAGCGGTTGCGCTGACCAAGAAGGCGCTCAATGCCTCGCTGAACCAGGACCTGCACAGCATGCTGGAGATGGAGGCAGACGGCCAGGGTATCGCTTTCGCCACCGAGTACCGCAAGGAGGCCGCCGCGCGCTTCCTGGAAAAGCAGCCGCCGCGCTATCGCTGGCCCGACTGAACCACCACACAACCACACAACAACAAGCGCGTGGTGCTGCAACGCAACACCGGCAACACCGGCAACCATCAAGGAGAACAACATGGGAAATTCCGACAAGAACATGGCGATGGCCGCCCGCAAGGTGCCCTGGATGAGCGAAGACCTGGTCATGTTCCAGGACACCGTCCGCCGCTTCGTGGAGCGCGAGCTGGTGCCGAACGAGGCGCGCTGGGCCGAGCGCGGCTACATCGATCGCGAAGTCTGGAACCGCGCGGGCGAGGTTGGCCTGCTGTGCGCCAGCATTCCCGAGGAGTACGGCGGCGGCGGCGGGAACTTTGCCCACGAGGCTGTGATCTGTAACGAAATGGCGCGCGCCATCGCCACCAGCCTGGGCAATGGCGTGCACAGCGGCATCGTGGCCCATTACTTGCTCAACTACGGTACCGAGGCGCAGAAGCGCAAATGGCTTGCGCAGATGGCTTCAGGCGCCATGGTGGCCGCCATCGCCATGTCGGAGCCCGGCGCGGGCTCGGATCTCAAGTCGGTACGCACCCGAGCGGTGCGTGAGAAGACCCAGAACGGAGACATCTATCGCATCAACGGTGCAAAAACCTTCATCACCAATGGCTACCACGCCGACCTCGTTTGCGTGGTAGCCAAGACCGATCCCGATGCCGGCGCGAAAGGGGTCTCGCTCATCATGGTCGAGACCCGGGACCAGCCTGGCTTCAGGCGCGGCCGAATTCTGGAAAAAATCGGGCAGAAAGGCCAGGACACCGCCGAGTTGTTCTTCGACGACGTGTGCGTGCCGGTGGAGAACCTGCTGGGCGACGAGGAGGGCAAGGGCTTCTATCAGCTGATGCAGCAACTGCCGCAGGAGCGCATGATCATCGCGCTTGGTGCGGTGGCGAGCATGCAGCGCGCGATCGAGCTCACCACCGACTACGTGCGCGAGCGGCAGGTGTTTGGAAAACCGCTGATCGATATGCAGAACACGCGCTTCAAGCTGGCGGAGTGCAAGACCGAGGCAACCATCGCCGCTACCTTCGTCGATGATTGCATGGTGCGCTTGCTGAGGGGCGAGCTCGATGCGCCCACGGCGGCCATGGCCAAGTGGTGGTGCTCGCAGAAGAACTGCGAAATCATCGACGAATGCCTGCAACTGCATGGCGGGTACGGCTATATGCTCGAATACCCGATCGCGCGCATGTATGCGAACGCGCGGGTCAGCAAGATTTATGGCGGCTCCAACGAAATCATGAAGGAGCTGGTGGCACGCACGCTGTGATGCGTGTGTGCGGGGCCATGCGGCAAGCCTCTCATGCCAACGTCGTAGTACGTTGGAAGTAGGCCGGCCGCAAAGTCCCGCCCAGTGGGGGTTGCGAGGGGGCAAGCGCGTTTCTCGTTACAAAAGCAGGTGTGCACGGAATAACGGAAAGGTGTAATGTGTGTCACAAGACATGGTTCAAATGCCCGTCGCGAGTGGGGCCTGAAGTGGTAGTACGGTGAGTCGAGCTGATCCGTTGCGCCATTGCAAAGCTCGTCAACCGACTCTCAGCTCTCGCCGTTATTTGACTATGATTAAGTAAAGATTTCGCAACATGGCAGCACCGCCAAGCCGGGGTGGCGGAACCGCAAGCGCTGCCGCGAGATCTTGAGTTGTAGTAGATCTACCTTCGCCTCGGACGGGTCTCTGACGGGAGTGAGGTATGGACATTTTCGGCCACTACGCCACACGCTTCGAAGGTCGCAAGGAAGAGGAATACAGCATCCAGGAGTACCTGGATATCTGCAAGAAGGATCCTTCCGCCTATGCGACCGCATCCGAGCGCATGCTCGCCGCCATTGGTCAGCCCGAACTGGTGGATACCCACCACGATCCTCGGCTGTCCCGCCTGTTCTTCAACAAGGTCATCAGGGTCTATCCGGCCTTCCGCGAGTTCTACGGCATGGAGGACACGATCGAGCAGATCGTCGCCTTCTTCAAGCATGCCGCGCAAGGGCTCGAGGAGCGCAAGCAGATCCTTTACCTGCTTGGGCCTCCGGGGGGGGGCAAGTCCTCGCTCGCGGAAAAACTCAAGGCGTTGATGGAGCAGATTCCCATCTACGCATTGAAGGGTTCGCCTATCCATGAATCGCCGCTCGGGCTGTTCTCCCCCGAGGAAGACGGCAAGATCCTGGAAGAGGACTACGGCATCCCGGTGCGCTATCTCAACACCATCGCCTCGCCCTGGGCGGTCAAGCGCCTGCATGAGTTCAACGGCGACATCACGCGCTTTCGCGTGGTCAAGCTGCGCCCGTCGGTGTTGTCGCAGATCGCGATTTCCAAGACGGAGCCGGGCGATGAAAACAACCAGGACATCTCCTCGCTGGTCGGCAAGGTAGATATCAGGAAGCTGGAAGATTTCCCGCAGGACGATCCGGACGCTTACTCATATTCCGGCGGGTTGTGCCTGGCCAACCGCGGGCTGCTTGAGTTCGTGGAGATGTTCAAGGCGCCGATCAAGGTGCTGCACCCGCTGCTGACCGCCACCCAGGAGGGCAACTACAAGGGCACCGAAGGCTTCGGCGCGATCCCCTTCGACGGCATCATCCTGGCGCACTCGAACGAAGCCGAGTGGACAACCTTCAAGGCCGACAAGAACAACGAGGCTTTCCTCGACCGGATCTACATCGTCAAGGTGCCGTACTGCCTGCGCGTGTCGGAGGAGGTGAAGATCTACGACAAGCTGTTGCGCAGCAGTTCGCTGTCGGCCGCGCCTTGCGCGCCCAACACCTTGAAGATGATGGGGCAGTTCGCCGTGCTCACCCGCATCAAGGAGCCGGAGAATTCAAACATCTTCTCCAAGATGCGCGTCTATGACGGCGAGAGCCTGAAAGATGTCGACCCCAAGGCCAAGTCGTACCAGGAGTATCGCGACTACGCTGGCATCGACGAGGGCATGAACGGCTTGTCCACGCGTTTCGCCTTCAAGGTCTTGTCCAAGGTCTTCAACTTCGACAATACCGAGGTGGCCGCCAATCCGGTGCACCTGCTCTATGTGCTCGAGCAACAGATCGAGCGCGAGCAGTTCCCGCCGGAGCAGGAGGCCAAGCTGCGGTCGTACATCAAGGAGTACCTGACCGCACCGTTCGTGGAGTTCATCGGCAAGGAGATCCAGACCGCTTACCTGGAGTCGTACTCCGAATACGGCCAGAACATCTTCGATCGCTACGTGGTCTTTGCGGACCTGTGGATCCAGGACCAGGAATATCGCGACCCGAATACCGGTGAGATTCTCGATCGCAACGCGTTGAACGACGAGCTTGAAAAAGTCGAGAAGCCTGCGGGGATATCCAACCCCAAGGACTTCCGCAACGAGATCGTCAACTTCGTGCTGCGCGCGCGGGCCAACAACGCGGGCAAGAACCCCGCGTGGACCAGCTACGAGAAGTTGCGCATGGTGATTGAGAAGCGCATGTTCTCCACCACCGAAGATCTGTTGCCCGTGATCTCGTTCAACGCCAAATCCTCTCGCGAGGATCAGGACAAGCACGCGAACTTCGTCAACCGCATGGTTGAGAAGGGATACACCGCGAAGCAGGTCCGCTTACTTGTGGAGTGGTATTTGCGCGTAAGAAAATCATCGTAACGGCGCCTGAACGAGGCCTCTAAGCGAGGGCAAGCATATGGCCACGGTCATCGATCGGCGCGAGAACGGCGGCAACAAGAGTGCCGTCAACCAGCAACGCTTCATCAAACGCTACCGCGAACAGATACGCCAGGCGGTAGCGAAGGCGGTGTCCGGCCGGAAGATCATGGACATCGAACAAAGCGGGCAGGTGTCCATTCCGGTCAAGGACATTTCCGAGCCCGCTTTTCACCACGGCCAGGGCGGCCGGCGGGAGTGGATCCATCCGGGCAACAAGAAATTTGTCCGGGGGGACAGTTTCGACCGCCAGCAGCAAGGCGGGGGTGGAGGCGGCTCCAAGGCGAGCGATTCGGGTGAAGGCGAGGATGATTTCGTCTTCAGCCTGTCGCGCGAGGATTTCCTCAACTTCTTCTTCGAGGACATGGCGCTGCCGGACATGGCCAAGCGCCACCTTGCCAAGATCGCCGAGGTCCGCAAGGTCCGGGCTGGCTTCTCGATCGACGGCACGCCGTCCAACCTGTCCATCCTGCGCACGATGCGAAGCTCGCTCGGGCGGCGCATTGCCTTGTCCAGTCCTTACCAGAAAAAGCTCGCGGTGCTGGAGCAGGAGTATGGCGAGGTGCTGGAGCAGGACGGGCCTTACTCGGCACGGGCGCTGGAGCTGATGAAGGAAATGCGTCACCTGCGCGCCTGCGTGGAGCGCGTACCCTTTATCGAAAAGCTCGACCTGCGCTACAACAATCGCGTGCTGAAAAAGCGCCCGCAGGCACAGGCGGTGATGTTCTGCCTGATGGATGTGTCCGGGTCCATGGATGAGAGCCGCAAGGATCTCGCCAAGCGCTTTTTCATGCTCCTGTACCTCTTCCTCAAGCGCAACTACGATCGCATCGACGTGGTGTTCATTCGTCATCACACGGTGGCGAAGGAAGTGAACGAGGAAGATTTCTTCCATTCGCGCGAATCCGGTGGTACGGTCGTATCGAGCGCGCTCAAGCTGATGGTCGAGGTAATTCACGACCGCTATCCCGCCAGCCAGTGGAATATCTACTGCGCCCAGGCCTCGGATGGCGACAACTGGGCGGGCGATTCGGAGTTGTGCGGGCGCTTGCTGCGCGAGTCCATCCTGCCGCTGGTGCAGTACTACGCCTATGTGGAAGTGGCTTCGGAAGAGCCGCAGAACCTGTGGGAAGAGTATCTGGCGGTCAAGGACCGGCATGAGAACTTCGCCATGCAGCGCATCATCGGGGCGGACGAGATCTACCCTGTGCTGCATGACCTGTTCCAGAAAAAAGCGGCATGGCCATCCAGCCGCTGAAGTCGCCCTGGTTTTTTGCAGGTGTTTTCCCCTCTCCCGCAGTGCGGGAGAGGGGCGCAACCCTAGCTTCACCCGCAACGGGGGTCGTAAATGGCATATCTCTCTACCGGCTCGGAGTGGACCTTTGAGCTGATCCAGCGTTATGACCGCGAAATCGCACGCATTGCCGGCGATTTCGGTCTGGACACCTATCCCAACCAGGTTGAGATCATTACCGCGGAGCAGATGCTCGACGCCTATGCGTCGTCTGGCCTGCCCGTGGGCTACAGCCATTGGTCGTACGGCAAGCATTTTCTCGCGTCCGAGCGCAGCTACCAGCGCGGGCACATGGGCCTGGCCTACGAGATCGTCATCAACTCGAATCCCTGCATCGCGTACTTGATGGAGGAGAACACCATGCCCATGCAGGCGCTGACCATCGCGCACGCCTGCTACGGCCACAACTCCTTCTTCAAGGGCAACTACCTGTTCCGCACCTGGACCAACGCCGATGCCATCATCGACTACCTGCTGTTCGCCAAAAACTACGTAGCCGAATGCGAGCAGCGCTATGGGGAGCAGGAAGTCGAGGCGCTGCTCGATTCCTGCCACGCGCTGCAGAACTACGGCGTGGACCGCTACAAGCGGCCCAAGAAGCTCTCCATTGCCGAGGAGCAGGCGCGCCAGACCGAGCGGGAGAACTACCTGCAGACGCAGGTCAACGACCTGTGGCGCACCCTGCCCAAGCACCGCGCGCATGCGCTGGAAGACGATGAAGGGTTCGAGCGCGACGCCGCCTTCCCGCCGGAGCCGCAGGAAAACCTGCTCTACTTCATCGAGAAGAACGCGCCCAAGCTGGCGCCGTGGCAGCGCGAGATCGTGCGCATCGTGCGCAAGATCGCGCAGTACTTCTACCCGCAGCGCCAGACCAAGGTCATGAACGAAGGCTGGGCCACGTTCTGGCACTACACCATCCTGCACCAGCTGTATGAAGAGGGCCTGGTCAACGACGCCTTCATGATGGAGCTGCTGCAGGCGCATACCAATGTGATTTACCAGCCGCCGTACAACAGCCCTTACTACAGCGGCCTCAACCCGTACACCGTGGGCTTCCTGATGTTCCAGGACCTGCGCCGGATGTGCGAGAACCCGACCGAGGAAGACTACCGCTGGGCGCCGGAATTCGCCGGCAGCGACTGGCGCAAGACGCTCGACTTCGCCATGCGCAACTTCAAGGACGAGAGCTTCCTGCTGCAGTTCCTGTCGCCGCGCGTGATCCGCGAGCTCAAGCTGTTCTCCGTGCTCGACGACGACCGCGAAGGCAAGCTACGCGTGACCGCTATTCATGACGATGAGGGTTACCGGAACATCCGCCAGTTGCTGGCCAACCAGTACGACCTGTCGAACATGGAGCCCAACATCCAGATCACCAATGTGGATGTGGGCGGAGACCGCTCCCTGACTCTGCGCCACCTGCAGAACGACCGCCGCCCGCTGGCGCAGAATTTCGACGAGGTGATCCGCCACGTCACGCGGCTGTGGGGCTTTACGGTGCGCCTGGAAGTGGCCTATGAAGATGGCCGGCGCGAATCCAAGTACGAATGCAAGCCGGAACGCCGGCATCGCAAGGCGGCTTGAATGGGCATGGCAGCGTCAGCCTGCGCGGGCGGTGGATGACACCGCCCGCATGATGGCCTGCGCGGCCCACAAGCCGGTAGCCGCGGCAGCGTCCGTGAAGGGCGCATTCACGTAGTCCCCCGCCAGGAAGACCCGTTGCCGCGATGCCGGCGCACGGCTGCGGTACGCCAGCACGTCGGCGGCGCGGCCGACCGGCACCGTGGGCATTGCCTGCGCCCAGCGCGTGACCAGGCAGTCCTGCAATTGCCGCGAGATGCCCGGCAGGTAATGTTCGACCCCGGGCAGCACGTCGGCGAGGATCTGCGCATCGCTCGCGCCCAACCGATCCGCGGCGGCGCGGTCTTCCAGCATGACCTGGATGACTTGTCCATGTCCGCCGGCGGGACGCGCTAGCGGGCGCTTGCCGGCGTCCAGCGCCAGCGCGGCTACGTACCGGCGCTCGGCACGCGGCACCAATACGCCGTAGACGCTCGCCAAAGCGGCCGGCACACGAAACCCCGGCCGTGTGAGCAAGGACAGGTTGATGGTGCGGCTGTAGGGCGTGGCGAGCAGGCGGCGCTCCAGCGCATCCCCGCCCGTCCAGGCTTGCCGGGCAAAGGGTGCCGGCAGGGCGCACACAACGTAGTCGGCCGTGGCTTCGAAGCCCGCGCCGCTCACCACCACGCCCGTGTCCTGCTGGCGGATCGATGCGACCCGCCGGCCGGTCTCCACCTGCAACGTGCGCGCCAGCGCGCGTGGCAGGCTTTGCAGGCCGCCGACCAGCGAAGTGTTGACACAGCGGCGCCAGCCGAAGCCGCTAGCCATCAGCATCAGCGCGGCGGAGGACGATTCAGGCGTGAGGAAATAGAATCCCTGCAATAGCGGCTCCGTGACATAGGCGAGCGCCTCGCGGCAACCACGCTGGCCAAGCCATTCGCTGGCGGAATCCGCATCGTAGCGCGCCCATTGGCCAAGGTCGTCGAGCGGCAGCGTGCGCAGCGCGCGGCCTTCGCGGCCCAGCGCCAGCCCCAAGCCGAGCCAGGCCGGCAATCCGAGCAGGCCGCTGCGCAGCGGGTCCAGCAGGCTCTGTGCGCGCACGCGGCGCGGCCGGCCTTGGCGCACCACCGCGTTGAGGTCGCTGGCGGCTTGCAGTCCGCCGTCCAGGCCAAACCGCCGCGCCAGCGCCGGCAGCACCGTGTAGCCGCTCGACAGGAATTGTGCGCCGCACTCTATGCCATGCGGCCCGAGGGTTTCGCTGCGCATGCGGCCGCCGACATCCCCGGCGGCCTCGAACACGCGCACCCGCGCGCCGGCGCGGGCGAGCGCATCGGCCGCGCACAGCCCGGCAATGCCGGCGCCGGCCACGATTACTTCGGGGGCGCGGTGCGGGCCGGGCGAATGCGCCGGCAGCGCCGATGCGGGTGGAACGGGTGGAGCAGGTGTAACGGGTGAAGTGGGTGAAGTGGGTGAAGGCAAGGCAGTGGTGTGCATGTTCTGGGACTTGTCCGGTTAGCCCGTGCTTGGGGCACCGTGCGACAATCTATCGGCTTGCCGCGTCGCAGCCAATTCGCTTTCTCCTCAGATTCCATCATGCCTGCCGCCACCGAACCGCCGAAGCGCCGCCAGCCCTCGCAGCAGCGCGCGCAACATACCGTCCAAGCCATCTTGCAAGCCGCGGCGCAGCTGTTCGCCGAACACGAGATGCGTGCCCAGCCTGAGCCCACCACCGAGCAGATCGCTGCGCTGGCAGGGGTTTCGGTTGGCTCGCTTTACCAGTACTTTGCAGACCGCGCGGCGATTGGCCGCACCTTGATCGAGCAACAGCGCGAGGCGGCGTTGGTGGCCCTGGAAACGATGCTGGCTGAACGCCTGGCCGCCATGCCGGCAGCGGCGGGACTGGCGGAGCCGCAAGCCGCGCGCGCCGCGCTGCGGGCTTATGTGCAGGCCTATGTGCTCAGCTTTGGTGGCTATGACGCGCATAGCCGCGCGCTGGCCCGCCTGGCCTGGCGCCATGATCGCGACGAGGATGCCGTGGCGGCGCTGCGCCTGGCCAGCGAACGGATCGGCGCGCAGTTGCAGGCGCTGGGCATGAGCGCGCTGCGCTTGCCCGCCCCGGCCCAGATGTTCGCGCTCACACGGGCCATATTCGGGGTAGTGCGCTCGGCCGCGCTGGAGCGCTCGCCCTTGCTCGGCAGCCCGGCCCTGGAGGACGAGCTGGTTCGCCTGTGCTGGAGCCTGCTGCAGCGCGAGCCCGATGCCGGCTGATCCTGGCCGGCCCCGGTCCCGTCCGGGGCTCAGGCCGCGTCGGTGCTCCAGCTTCGGGCCAGATCGACCACGCCCGATCCAGGCTGGCCGCACACCGCCTCGCCCACCACCCTTGCCCAGTAAGCCTGCGACCCGTCCGCCAGTTGCCAGGCATGCAGGCGGCGGGTGTAGATCTGCAGGTCGTACTCCTCGGTGATGCCGATGGCGCCGTGCACGGCATGCGCGATGGCGGCCACTGGCGTGACCGCTTCGCTGGCGTTGAGCTTGCCGATGGCCGCGCGCAGCGGGTCCGGCTGCCAGCCGCCGCCGCCGGCGCAGGCGATCTGCGCGGCCATGCGCGCGGCGGTGACATGTTCCGCCATCACGCTGATCTGGTGCTGGATGGCCTGGAACTTGCCGATGGCGCGGCCGAACTGCTGGCGGTCGTTGGCATATTGCAGCGTCATGTCGAACACATGCGACATGGCGCCGGCCAGCTGCACAGCGTGCAGGCAGGCCCCGATCTGGCGCAGCGTGCCCGCGGGCAGCGTAAACAGTGGCAATCCGTCCGATGCGGGGCGCGGCAGGACCACGGCCAGATCCGCATGGGCGCCGGTCGGGCGGACTTGCGCGCGGGCACGTGGCAGCAGCATGCATTGCGTGCCTTCCTGCACCAGGAACCAGGCCGCTTGCGCGCCGCCTGCGACGAGGACTGCATCCGTGGCGCCCTCATCCATATCGAAGGTCGCCAGCGCGATGGGCTCGGCCGGCACCGCCAGCCCGGCGGCGTGCAGCAGCGCACGCGCGAACAAGGTCTGGCCCAGCGGCAAAGGCAGTGCGTGGCGGCCCAGCGCGAACAGCACCGGCGCCAGTTCGTCCAGCGGCAGGCCCGCCCCGCCGGCCGCCTCGGGCAGGAGGCAATCGGCAAAGCCGCTGTCTTGCAGTGATTGCCACAGGGGCAGGTGGTCGTCGCCGCGTTCGATGGCGCGGATGACGGCGGGCGTGCAGCAGTCGCGCAGCACGCTGTCGAGCGCGTCCGAGTAAGCGTTATGCATAGGGAACTCCGGTTCAGCGCAGGCCAAGGCCCCGGGCGATCATGCCGCGCAGGATCTCGCGCGTGCCGCCACGCAGCGAATAGGACGGGGCGACCTGGCTGACATAGGCCAGGGTGCGGTACAGGTCGGGATCGGCGGCGAGGTGCGGGTCGTCGCCCAGCGCGGCCTGCGCCAGCGCCGGAATGGACTGCTCGAACTCCGTGCCCAGGTCCTTGACCAGCGCGGCTTCCACCACCGGGCTCTCGCCTGCGGCAAGCCGGGCGGTCACCGCCAGCGACATGGCCCGCAGCACCGCCAGCCGGCCAGCCAGCCGGCCGATGGTGACGGTGTCGCGCCGTGCAGCCGGCGCGCGCCGCAGCGCCGCAATCCAGGTATCGAGCAGCACCACGCTGGAGTACAGCCGCTCCGGCCCGCTGCGCTCGAAGGCCAGCTCCGCGTTGACCTGCTCCCAGCCGCTGCCTTCGCGGCCCACCAGCGCCGCTTCAGGCAGCATCACGTCCTCGAAGCTGACTTCGGAGAAATGCGTGTCGCCGGCCAGGTCGCGGATCGGGCGCACGGTCACGCCCGGCGCGCACAGGTCGATGATGACCTGCGACAAGCCGCGCTGACGGTCCTCGCCCGTGCCGGAGGTGCGCACCAGCGCCAGCATGTAGTGGCAGCGATCGGCGTTGGTCGTCCAGATCTTGCGGCCGTTCAAGCGCCAGCCGCCGTCCGGCTGCGGCGTGGCGCGGGTCGCGACGCTGGCCAGGTCGGAGCCGGAGTTGGGCTCGCTCATGCCGATGCAGAAGAAGGCTTCGCCCTTGCAGATGCGCGGGAGATAGAAGGCCTTCTGCGCGTCGCTGCCATAGCGCAGGATCAGCGGCCCGCTCTGGCGGTCGGCGATCCAGTGGGCCGAGACCGGCGCGCCGCAGGCCAGCAGCTCCTCCACCAGCACGAAACGCGAGAACGGATCGAGCCCGGCGCCGCCATGTTGCGCGGGCAAGGTGATGCCCACCCAGCCGTGGCGCGCCAGCGCGCGGCTGAAATCGGCGTTGAAGCCCATCCATGAACGGGCGCGGACTTCGGGCGCAAGGGCCGGCAGGTGTTCGGCCAGGAATGCCTTCACCTCGTGCCGGAAGGCGGCGGCGGCCGGCGGCAAGGCAGTCAGCTGGAACGTGCTGGGCAGTGAAGTCAAGACAGGGGTCTCCGTGTGGCTAGCGGCCGGCCAGCAAGCGCCGGGCGGAATAAGTCATGACACGCTCATGGCGCTGGTTGAAGACTTCGATGTCCGAGTCCACCACGGCGCGGCCATTGCGCGAAGTGGGGCGGATGCCGGTCACCGTGACCGTGGCCCAGATGGTGTCGCCCACCATCACCGGGGCGTGGATCTTCTGCGTCAGCTCCAGCATGGCCAGCCCCGTGCCCTGGATCATGGTCTGCAGGATGAAGCCTTCGATCATGGCGTAGGTCAGCGCGGCGGGCACGGGCCGGCCATGGATGGCGCCGCCTTCATAGCCCGCCTCGATAAAGATCGCTTCCAGCATGCCGGTGACCGAAATGAAGTTGATCAGGTCGGTCTCGGTCACGGTGCGGCGGAAGGTCTGGAACGCCTGGCCTTCCTTGATGTCTTGCCAATAAAAGCCCTGGCCGAGGCGGGGGAGTTGGGTATGGGGCACGGCGTCTCCTGTTGAGGGCCGCCATCGGCGGCCGGCTTCCTTTATGTTAGGAGCGGGAATGCGGCAGGGTTAGGCATTAGTGGCCGGCGACGCACAATAGGCCGCGCCGGTGCGGCCCAGCTCATCGATCTGCTCGCCGCTCAGGCCCGCCTCGCCAAGCAGGCTGCGGGTGTGCTGACCCAGGCGTGGCGGCAGCGCGCTCGCCGCGCGCTGGCCGTCAAAGCGCACCGGCGCGCCGGTAAAGCGCAGCGTGCCCATGGCCGGGTCGTCCAGCGTGTCGAAGAAGCCGGTGGCGCGCAGGTGCGGGTCATCCACCAGCTCAGCGAGCTGGTTGACCCGCGCCACCGGGATCTGCAGCGTTTCGCATAGCGCCAGCCAGGCGCCGGTGGTGCGCGTGCGCACGATCTCGCTGGTCAGCTCGTAGAGGGCTTCGATATGCTGCGTGCGCGCGGCGATGCCGGCAAAGCGCGGGTCGGCGGCCAGGTCGGGCCGGCCCGCGGCGGTGAAGAAGTCGCGCCAGTGGGCATCGGTGTACGGCATCATGCAGACGTGGCCGTCGGCGCTCTGGTAGGGCCGGCGCAGCGGCGCCAGCACGCGCGGATAACCGGTGGGCCCGCGCGGAGGCTCGAAGTGCTGGCCATAGAGATGCTCGACCAGGTTGAAGGCCACCATCGATTCGAACATCGGCACTTCCACCAGCGCGCCCTTGCCGCCCTGGCGCTCGCGCCCGGCAATGGCGGCCGAGATCGACAGCGCCGCCACCAGAGCGCTGGTCTTGTCGGCCGCGATGGTGGGGAAGTAGCGCATGGTGCCGGTCTGCGCGGCCATCAATGCGGCATTGCCGGACAGGCCCTGGATGATGTCGTCGTAGGCCGGGCGGCCGCCATAGGGGCCATCCTCGGCAAAGCCCAGCAAGCTCACGTAGACCAGGCGCGGGTGGCGCGCCATCACGTCGGCGGGGTCCAGCCCGAGGCCGGCCAGCTTCTGCGGGCGCATGCTGTGCATGAACACATCGGCGCTGGCCAGCAGGCGCTCCAGCGCGGCCTGCGCCGCGGGCAGCTTGAGGTTGAGCACCACGCTTTTCTTGCTGCGGTTCACGCCCAGGAAGATGGCCGACATGCCATCCTCGGCGGCCGGGCCGGTGCGCCGCGTGGAGTCGCCCTCGGGGGGCTCCACCTTGATGACTTCGGCGCCGAGGTCGGCCAGCCACTGGCTGGCGTAAGGGCCCATCACGACCGTGGATAGGTCGATGACGCGGATGCCTGAGAGGGGCAACATGCCTGGGTGTCTCCTGTCTGTTCTTGTGCCTGGCTTGCGCCGGATGCCACAGGGTAGATCAGGCGGGTCGCTTGCGTCTAATATTAGATTTTTAGGATTCGATATCTTCCAGATATCAATACGGACATCAGCGTGGACCTTCGTCAACTTCAGCAGTTCGTCGCCCTGGCCGAAACCGGCAACTTCCACCGCGCGGCCGAGCGCCTGCACATGGCGCAGCCGCCGCTCTCCATCTCGATCCGCAAGCTCGAAGATGCGCTCGGCACGCCGCTGTTCGTGCGTACCTCGCGCGGGGTGCGGCTGACCCAGGCTGGCGAAGCCGCGCTGCATGACGCGCGGCGCGCGCTGTTCCATGCCGGCCAGGCTCGCGCGGCGGCGCTGGCGGCGGCGCATGGCGAGCGCGGTGCACTGCGCGTGGGTTTTGTGGGCTCGGCAACCTACGCCTTGCTGCCCAAGCTGATCCCGGCGTTTCGGGCCGCGCACCCGGGGATCGAGCTGATCCTGCATGAATCCACCTCGGCGTCGATCCTGGACCGGCTGGAGCGCCATCAGCTCGATGCCGGGCTGGTGCGCTTTCCCATCTTGCACAGCGGCGGCTACACGCTGATGCCGCTGGAGAACGACGAGTTCGTGGCGGCGGTGCCGGCCGATAGCCGCTTTGCCAAGCGCGACGCGATTGCGCTCAAGGCGCTCGCCGGGGAACCCTTCATCATGCATCCCAGCGCCGAGGTGCCCAACCTGCAGGCCATCGCCATGCTGCTGTGCCAGCAAGCCGGGTTCGTACCGCGTGTGACGCAAGAGGCGGTGCAGGTGCAGACCATCGTCAGCCTGGTGGAAAGCGGCCTGGGGGTGGCGCTGGTGCCGAGCGTGGCGGCGCGCTATATCAACCGGCGCGTGCGTTTCCTGCGGCTGGCCAGCCCGCGGCCGGTGGCGCGCATCGGCATCGCGCTGGCCACGTCCACGGATAGCGACGACCGGCAGGTGCAGCGCTTGCTGGAGGTGGCCAGCACCGTGGTCGCCTAGGCCAGCGGATCAGGCGCGCGCGCGCTCGCCACGCGCCGCGCCGGCGCGCTCCAGCGCCACGCCCGGCAGCAGGTGCAGCAGGCGCACCAGCTCGCTCTGGCGATGGGTGCCGGTCTTGCGCAGGATGTCGCGAATATGCACGCGCACCGTGTGCGGCGAGACGAATTCGTGGTCGGCGATCTCGGTCAGGGTTTCGCCGGCGGCAAGGCGGATGGCAATCAGGCTTTCCTTGCGCGACAGGCCGAACAGCGACGTCAGCACCGAACTGTCGAGCACCGAGCGCGATTCGGAATTGCCCATCAGCACCATCGCGAACGGCAGTTGCCACGGGCCTTCCACCGGCTGGCGGGCCACCAGCGGCAGCACGATGATGGGTACCGGCTGGCCGCCCGACGTGATGTGCATCCACGAGCCGGCCGCCGCCTCGCCGCCACGGGATTGCATGGCGCGGTCGAGCAGCTTGTGCAGGGTGGCGTGCAGGGTCTGGTCGTGGGCCTTGAGCACGCCGTTTTCCAGCGCGAGCTGGCTGTCGGCCTGCACCAGCGCCTCGGCCCAGATATTGGCGTAGCGCACGCGCATATCGGCCTGCAGCACCATCACGCCGAAGTCGAGCGTATCCAGCCCGGCCAGGCCAAGGGCCGCCAGGCCGCTCAACTCGAAGTTGCGTTGTTGCATGCGCGCGGCGCGGGCCCAGTGCGGCAGCACGCGCGCGAGCCGCTTGCTGCGATGGCTCAAGCCCTCCGTCCCGTCGAAACCGGTGTCCAGGCGGCCGCCCCGGTCCGTGCCGCCCATCAGCACGCAGACCTCAGCGGTATCGAGCAGGCGCACGCCTTGTTCCAGGTCGGCGCCATGCGCCGGCGCGCGCCAAGGTGCGCCGTCCTGCAGGTCGCCAGGGTGATCGCCCGCGAGCGCGCGCCTGGGCAGGCTTGCCAGCGCATGCAGGCCTTCCGGCACGTAGGTGCCCTGCGCCGGGAAGCAGCCATGCGGGGTGACGCCGAGGCGCGCTTGTCCGGACAGTTTGTCCCAGACCAGGTAATGCGGGCTTTCGATATCGGTATAGCGGGAGAAGAGATCCAGCGCGGCTGGCATGGCAGTGACGTCAAGCGCCGACTCGTAGATCGAATCGATCAGACGATGGAAGTCTTCATCCGCCGACGGATGCTCGCCCATAGTATTTTCCCCGGTGGCTCTCGCCTGATCCTGCTTTGCTCTTTTTATTGGCCCGCTGGTAGCGGTACGGCTGGCTCGCTGTGGCCGGCTCCGAAGTGGCAGACGCCACCGGACGGGGTCAGGCGCCCGGTATGCCGGGTACGTCAGCGCTGCGCGTTACCGTGTGGCGGCATTATGCGGATGCGAGCATAACTTCGCAAACAGGGAATGTCGCCTGGGCAATTATTAAAAATTATTTCAGCGCTGAAATGCCCGCGAAGCGGGGCACGGCCGCGCAAAGCGTACCCGTTTCTGCGTGCGCTTTGCGAGCCGCATAGTGACTCGGCCGGCTCAGCCTGGCCCCGGCGCACCCTTTGAAAGCGCAGCAGCGCCCCCGGCGCCGGCCGCCAGCTCAGTGGCCTGCGCGTCCTGCGCCGGGGGGAGCCCCAGGCCGCCCTCGACCTGCACCGTTACCCGCTGCGTGGCCATGCTGATGCCATGCTGGTCGAACTTGCGCTTGAGCCGCACGTTGAACGCGCGCGTGATTTCCGCCTGGGTCAGCGGGCGCGTCCTGAACTGGGCCAGCACCACCGAGCCGTTGGGGTCGAAGCGATCGAGGCCCAGGATGTCGAGTCCGGAAAGCAGGTTGCGCGCGTAGCGGAAATCGCGCGCTACCTCCGCGCCGGTCTCGCGGATCAGCTCAATGGCCTGGTCGAGGTCGCTGCCATACGCCACACCGATGTTGAATACGGCAACGGCATAGCCGCGCGACATGTTCTTGATGGCCTTGATCTGGCTGTAGGGCAGGATATGAAGCGCACCCTTGCCGTCGCGCAGCTTGACGGTGCGGATGGTCATGGCCTCCACCGTGCCAATATGGTCGGGCAGTTCCACCGAGTCGCCGATGGCGATCGAATCCTCCACCACGATGAACAGGCCGGTGATCAGGTCCTGCACCAGGCTTTGCGCGCCAAAGCCGATGGCCAGGCCGACCACGCCGGCGCCGGCGAGCAGCGGCGTCACGTTGACGCCGAGGTTGGCCAGCACCACGATCAGCGTGATGACCAGCAGCGCGACGAATAACGCATTGCGCACCAGCGGCAGGATGGTCCTGGCGCGCAGGCTGGGCGGCTGCCCGCGGCCGTGCGCGGGCGTCAGCGTCTGGGTGATGGCCGTATCGATCAGCAGCCATGCCAGCCACGACAGCAGCACGGTGGAGGTCACGCTGAACACGGCCTCGCCGATGCGCTTGCCGAGCGTGGTGGATTCAATCACCGAGAGCAGCGACACGCCCCAGATCCGGCTGGCCAGCTCGAAGTAGGCGAACCAGATCACCACCCGCACCAGCGCTACCGCGAAACGCCCGAAGCGCGCCAGGTAGGCCGAGCGCTGGCGGTCGCGAAAGCGCGGCGCGCGGTGCGTGGCCTTGGGCGAGCGGCCGGTGATCAGCGTCAGCAGCAGCGCGGCGACGAACAGCGCCACCGAGCCCACCGTGCGCCGCAGGAAGATGTCCGCGTAGCCGGTGGCCAGCAGCGTGCCGGCCACCGAGGCCACCACCACCGCCAGCACCGGCAGGTGCCAGCTCGCGCCTACCAGGCGCAACAGGTCCATGATTGCGGGATGCTCCTGACGGAAAACCAGCGGCCGGTTGCTGATGATCTGGCCGATCTGCCGGCGAAAGCGCAGCGTGAAGGCGCCGATCAGCAGCGCCGCGGCGATGTTGGCCACGGTGGAGGTCAGCGCCGACAGGTTGGTGCCGAGCGAGGCGATCACACGCGCGTCGGTCGTGACGTCGCCCAGCGCCGCCAGCGCGCCGGTGGCGAACAGCAGCCTGCGGGAGTGCAGCAGCAGGTCGCGCACCGCGTGCGCACGGTGCGCCGAGGTAAACAGCGCGAAGATGACCTGGCACACCGCGCCCATCACGGCGCCGGCCACCACCGAGTAGGCAATCACCATGCCGGCCATGCTGGCGGGCGAGCGTCCGAACATACTGCTCGAGAGCAGCATCGCCAGGGCGAAGGCCACCACCCACGGCGCCACCCTGCGCAGCATGTAAAGCCCGACGTCCATCCAGGACGGCACTGCGGGCAGCTCATAGCGTACCGCTGGCTGCAGGCGCCGGTTGCGCACGCGTCTCACCGCCTCCCGCAACAGCCATCCGGCGCAGAACCAGGCCGCGAGCACGGCGGAGAACTCCCGTGCCGATTGCCAGGGCGAGCGCGTCCCGTTGATGGTCAGTGCGGCCAGCCACTCCTCGCGCGCGAAATCGATGCGCCAGCGCCAGTAGTGCCACGGCCCCTTGTCCTTGCCCAGCGACGCATCGAGATGGTCGACCGCCTCAGCCAGCGCCCCGAGCAGGCCGGGCTGTGGCGCTGACGCCGCACTGGCCCCACCTATGCCCTTGCGCAGCGTTTGCAACTGGTCGACCAGGGCCTTGCGGTCCTTGTCGCTCTGCAGCGTGGTAATGACCTGGTCGAGCGACTGCGCGAGTGGCTCGCTGGCCGCGGGCTGCGAGGCCGGCGCGGACTCGGCCTTGACGACCGCCGCCAGCGAGGCCAGTCCGGCCGGCGCCGCCAGTGCCGGCTGCGCTGCCAGCGTGGCCAGCGCCAGCCAGATCATCAGCGTCAGCATCGGCAGCAGTGCGCCTGGCCGGCATGCAGCCGGCAATGTGAATTGGGACCTGATCACGAGCGTCATCTCATGCGGGTAGATAGAGGGTGCCGGGCAATCCCGGGGGATGCCTGACACTGTAGCGCATTGCGGATACCGCACACGCCGCGGATTCGTGCGGCGCCGCAATCGGTGTTGCCGCTCGCGCCGGGCACCCGGCAACGCGTGTCGCATGGCCGCAGCAGCGGGTGGCGTGCAGCAGGCGTACCATGGCAGCAAGCCCGTGCTGGCTGGTTGCGGTCAACGGAGTGACGGTGCGGGCCGTTGAGTGAGGTATTGCGTGTCGGTCGGGTTGCGGCTGTATGCAGCCCTGTCGTTTCGTTGTCCCAATGGCATTGTTACCGCAGGAGCCTGTCATGAATGCTATGAAAGCCTTGAACGCTATTACCGCCGTTACCGTTTTGCCTGCCTCGCCCGCCTCGTTAGGCCGGCGCGTCGGCTTGCCTATGCTGCTGGCCGCGGCGCTCATCGCCTCGGTCCCGCACCTGGCGCGCGCTCAAGCCACGCCAGCCGCTCCCGCCGCTGCCGCGCCGATGGCCAAGCCTGCCGCGCCCGCGCCCGCAGCTTCCATGCCGATGGCCAAGCCGGCCGCGCCCGCCGCCGCCGCGGCTCCGGGTGGCGGCCCTGGGCAGGTATGGGCCAACAAGTCTTCCAAGGTCTATCACTGCCCTGGCACGAAGTACTACGGCAAGACCAAGAACGGCGCCTACATGAGTGAAGCCGACGCCACCGCGCAAGGTTTCCACGCGGATCACGGCAAGGCATGCAAGTGAGCCGCGGGAAGCGCCGCCGGGAGGGCATGACATGCACCTGATCTGGATCATTCTCATCGGCTTTCTCGCCGGCCTGGTGGCGCGCATGCTCACGCCCGGGCGCGGGCCAAGCGGTTTCTTCCTGACAGCCGGCCTGGGCATCGTCGGCTCGCTCGCTGCGACCTTCCTTGGGCAGGCCCTGGGCTGGTACCGCCAGGGCCAGTCCGCCGGCTTTATCGGCGCCGTGCTGGGCGCTGTGATCCTGCTGGCGCTGTATCACCTGGCAACGCGGCGCTAGACAGGCCGCGGATTCTTCAAATGGCCAATGCTGCTGCCCGCAGGCAGCAGCATTCGCGCCGCGCGCTGGCGTGCTCACGCTTTCATGCGCTTCACGTGTTTGATGTGCTTTCATGCATTCGTCGCTTCGGACGATGCGTTGCGCGCCGTCATCCCTGAATCTCCATACCACGCTGGCAAGCCCGTTTATTCGGCTCGCCGGACTCAGGCATTCCGCCCAGGCGTAGCGCTGCGCGCCGACGGGGAACGGGGAATGCGGGGAATGGTTCAGCACAGATTCAACACACATCATCAACACACATCAAGACAACGCGGAGACAAGATGGAACTCAATGCATCGGTAACGGCAGTGATCACGGGCGGCGCGTCGGGCCTGGGCGAAGCCACCGCGCGGGCGCTGGCGGCGCATGGCGTGCGCGTCGCGCTGTTCGACATGAACGCGGAAAAGGGCGAGGCCGTGGCGCGTGAACTCGGGGGCGTGTTCTGCCAGGTCAACGTGACGTCGGAAGCCGAGGTCGAAGCTGGTTTCGCCAAGGCGCGCGCAGCGCTCGGGCAGGAACGCATCCTGGTGAATTGCGCCGGCACCGGCAACGCCATCAAGACCGCATCGCGCGCCAAGGAGGCGCCGGACCAGATCCGCTTCTTCGCCTCGGACGCGTTCGAGCGCATCATCCAGATCAACCTGATCGGCTCCTTCCGCTGCCTGGCGCGCTCGGCCGCCGGCATGCTCACGCTGGATGCGCGTGACGGCGATCGCGGCGTCATCATCAATACCGCCTCGGTGGCGGCGCAGGACGGGCAGATGGGCCAGGCGGCGTACTCCGCCTCCAAGGCCGGCGTGGTCGGCATGACCCTGCCGATCGCGCGCGACCTGTCCGGCGAAGGCATTCGGGTCAATACCATCATGCCCGGCATCTTCAACACGCCGCTCTTGCAAGGCGCGCAGGAACACGTCAAGGCTGCGCTGGCCGCCTCGGTGCCGTTCCCCAAGCGGCTCGGCGCGCCGGAAGAGTTTGCCTCGCTCGCGCTGGAAATGTGCCGCAACAGCTATTTCAACGGCGAAGCGGTGCGGCTCGATGGCGCCATCCGCATGGCCCCGCGCTGATCCGGCAGTTCACAACAATAAAAAGGACGCGCGCATGCAGCAGGACCGAGAGAAGGAGACGCTGGTGGATTTCAGTTATCTGACCACACTGCCGCATGCGCTGCGCCACTTCGCGCTGCGGCGGCCTGATGCCGTGGCCTATGCTTTCGAAGGCAGGCTGACCACGTATCTGGCGCTGGACCGCCAAAGCGATCGTGTCGCCCAGGCGCTGGTGGCAGCCGGGGTCGGGCCCGGCGATCGCATCGGCTATATCGGCAAGAACTGCGATCACTACTTCGAGCTGCTGCTGGGGGCAGCCAAGATGGGCGCTGTGATGGCGCCCGCGAGCTGGCGCCTGGCGCCGCCGGAGGTGGGT
Organism: Cupriavidus sp. GW822-FHT03E04; assembly: GCF_058801495.1. Classification (NCBI taxonomy): domain Bacteria; kingdom Pseudomonadati; phylum Pseudomonadota; class Betaproteobacteria; order Burkholderiales; family Burkholderiaceae; genus Cupriavidus; species Cupriavidus sp. GW822-FHT03E04. The sequence goes on along the minus strand of NZ_JBXANI010000029.1, from coordinate 53,475 downwards.
TATATCGTTGGCCACTCCGATGCCGCGCTGCTGTTCGTTGGGCCGGAATCGGCAGACCTGGTGCGCAAGCTGTTGCCCACGCTGCCGCTGGTGCGCGGGGTGATCGCCATGGAAGGCGGCCAGCCGGACTGGCCCGCCTATGTGACGTGGCGCGACGCGCATGCGCCCACGCCACCGGCGCACCAGAGCGCCGCGCACGACGTGGTGCTGCAGCTTTATACGTCGGGCACCACCGGCCGCCCCAAGGGCGCCATGCTGACCCACCGCAACCTGACCGCCGGCACCGAGGCCAGCGAGCGAGAAGATATCTCGTGGTCGCGCTGGACGGACGACGATGTCTCGCTGGTGGCCATGCCGGTGGCGCATATTGGCGGCTCGGGCTGGGGCCTGCGCAGCTTGCTTGCGGGGGCCAAGGGCGTGGTGGCGCGCGATTTCGATCCCGGCGCGGTGCTGGACTTCTTTGAGCGCGAGCGCATCAGCAAGCTGTTCCTGGTGCCCGCGGCGATGCAGTTCGTGCTGCGCGATCCGCGCGCGCGCCGCATCGACTACTCCCGCCTGAAGACCTTGCTCTATGGCGCGGCGCCGATCCCGGCAGCCTTGCTGCGCGAGGGCATCGAAGTCTTCGGCTGCGGGTTTGCGCAGCAGTACGGCATGACCGAGACCACCGGCACGGTGGTGGCCCTGGCGCCGGAAGACCACACCACCGACGACGTGCCGCGCATGCGGGCCGCCGGCAAGCCGCTGCCCGGCGTGGAAGTGGTGGTGGTGGACTGGGAAGGCCGGCGCCTGCCGCCGGGCGAAGTCGGCGAGCTGATGATCCGCTCGCCGCAGAACATGGCGGGCTACTGGAAGCAGCCCGACGAGACCGCGCGCACCATCGACGCCGACGGCTGGCTGCGCACCGGCGACGCCGGCTTTCTCGATGCCGAGGGCTATGTCTACATCCACGACCGGGTCAAGGACATGATCATCAGCGGCGGCGAGAACGTGTATCCCGCCGAGGTCGAGAGCGCGATCTACGGCCACCCGCAGGTGGCGGATGTGGCCGTGATCGGCGTGCCCGACGACAAATGGGGTGAGGCGGTCAAGGCCATCGTCGTGCCCCGTCCCGGGCAGGCGCCGGATCGCGACAGCATCGTGGCGTGGGCGCGCGAGCGGCTGGCCGGCTACAAGATCCCCAAGAGCATCGAGTTTGCCGATGCGCTGCCGCGCAACCCCTCCGGCAAGCTGCTGCGCAGGAAGCTGCGCGAGCCATATTGGGAAGGGTACAACCGGCGCGTCAACTGAGGTTGGCGCACAGCAATGCAAGACGCTCGGTACGCCGACAGGCCAGGAGCACTAGCCGAAGCCGCCGAACGGGCCAAAGCCGCGCGCCATGACGACGGCTGTTACTCCCTCTCCCCTCATGGGGAGAGGGTTGGGGAGAGGGGCGGTTTGGCTAGGAGCCACGGGAAGCGAAGCCAGTGGTTTATTCCACCGCGACGGCATAACGAGCGCCCGCCCTCTCCCCCGTCCCCTCTCCCACAAGTGGGAGAGGGGAGCAAACCGGCAGCATCGGTCGAAGCCGACGAGTGCGCCAACGCCGCTTGAAATGACGACGGCTGTTACTCCCTCTCCCCTCATGGGGAGAGGGCCGGGGAGAGGGGTGGCTTAGCTAGGAGCCACTCAAAGCGAAGCCCGTGGTGTTTTCCAGCGCGACAACGCAGAGCCGGCTTTGTCAGCAAGCTGACATTCTCCCTGAATGCCCCCACCTGCCCCGCGGAACGCGTTACGTAACGCGTAACACGCAGCCGGCCCGCCGCTCGCGCATTCGCTGCTGGCAAGGGGCGCCACCAGGTCCCTCCTGCCTGGCATGCCCTCCCGCCAGCCGTTATGGCGCCTGCCTTCCCGGCCGGCGCCACCCCTGCCGCAATCCCCTTCGCACCCGCCGCGCTCAACGCCTTGCCGCTGGCACGCGGCTTGCGGTATTGCCTGTGACAACGCTGCCGCGAATACCAGCCAAGCCGGATGGGCACGTCGTTGCCAAAGGGGGAGCAGATGGAACCGGAACGCAGCAGCTCGCACGGAGGCACGCTGTCATGAATGCACTCCTGCTTGAAGACAACCCGCTCTTGCGGCTCGGCCTGCTGCGCATGCTTGGTGGCGTCGAGGGCCTGGGCCACGTGATCTGCGTGGATCCGGCCGATCTCGCCATGCTGCAGGGGCAGATGAACGACATCGGGCTGGTGATCCTCAGCTTGCCGCCGGTGCAGGATCGCGCGCGCGCGTTGCTGGAGACCGCACGCACCGTGCTATCGGCGCAGTACCTGCTGCTGCTGGTCGATGGCACGTTACCGCCCGTGTTGCCGCCGGACCTGGCCTGGGGCATCTGCGCGTGGCTGCCGAAGGCGTCATCGCTGGCGGCGATCGAGGCGGCGATCCGGCTGGTACTGGCCGATGACGCGCGCTGGCGCCAGCCGGCCCCGCACCCCTCCGCGCCCTTGCAGGTTCTGGCGACGGAACGCGCCCGCATCGACCTGCTGCGCGACGAGGCGCGCATGTTGAAGCTCACGCCGCGCCAGTACGAGGTGCTGGTCCTGCTGTCGCAGGGCTATGCGCTCAAGACCGTGAGCCGCCTGCTCAATATCTCGGTGGCGACCGTGAAGAGCCATGTCGCGCTGCTGTACCAGCGCCTGCAGGTCAGCAACAAGAGCGAAGCCATCCATGCCGCGCGCCAGCGCGGCGCCAGGTTCCAGACGGGCAGCAGCCACGGCAGCAACGATCGTGGCACGGCCCGCGCCTGGCCCTAACCCCAGTTTCCCGTTCAGGAGAGCACCATGCGCAATCAGACCGTGAGGGACGCGGACATCGCCGCCGCCATCGACGCCACCCTGCTGCGCCGCCGGCAACAGTTCGACGGCCAGCCAGCCGCATGGCATGTGCTGTGCGAAGCCGCACACGTCGCCACGCTGGGCGAACCGGCGCGCCGGGCCTTCATTGCGCGCGTGGCGGCCAGCCGTGGCGCCGACATCGCCCTGCGCCTGCTGCTCAAGGCGGAATCGATCCGGGCCACGGTGACCGAGGCGCTGGAAGCCGGCGATGAGGTGGACGCCGGCCAGGAGCGCAGCCCGGCTGGCGGGCTGCTGCACTGACCTGGCTTACAGCCCTAGCACCAGCTTGGCGATGATGTTGCGCTGGATCTCGTTGGAGCCGGCGTAGATCGATGCCTTGCGGTAGTTGAAATAGCGCGGCGCCAGCGGCGCGGCGTAGTCGGGGCCCGCTTGCGGGCCCGTGGCGCGACCCTGCAATTCACCCCAGCCATCCTGCACGAAGGGCAGCGCGTACGGGCCGGCTGCTTCCACCGCCAGCTCGCTGATGGCCTGGATGGTCTCGGTGCCCACCAGCTTGAGCATGCTGGAGGCGGCGCCGATCGAGGTGCCCGACGTCACGTTGGAAAACAGCCGCAGCTCGCTCGCCTCCAGCGCGGCCGCGCGCACGTGCAGCTCGGCCAGCTTGCGGCGAAAACCCGGGTCGTCGAGCAAGCGCCCGCCATCCTCGCCGGGCTCCTTCTCCGCGATGCGCGCCACCTTGGCCAGTTGCTGGCGCAGCATCGGGCCGTAGCTGCCGCCGCGCTCGAACTCAAGCAGGTATTTGGCGTAGGTCCAGCCCAGGCCCTCCTCGCCGATACGGTTTTCCACCGGCACGCGCACATCTTCAAAGAAGACCTGGTTGACTTCCTGCTGGCCCTCGACCGGGCCATCCAGCGTGGGCAGCGGCGCCACCGTGATGCCGGGCGTGCGCATGTCCACCAGCACGAAGGAGATGCCGTCCTGGCGGCGCGCGTCGCGGCTGGTGCGCACCAGGCAGAACATCCAGTCGGCCCATTGCGCGTGCGTGGTCCAGATCTTGGAGCCGTTCAGGATGTAGTGCTCGCCATCCTGGTCGCGGCCGCGCTCGGCGCGCATCTGCAGCGAGGCCAGGTCGGAGCCGGAGTTGGGTTCCGAGTAGCCCTGGCACCACCAGATGTCGGAGCGAAGGATGGGCGGCAGGAAGCGCGCCTTTTGCTCGGGGCTGCCGTATTTCATGATCACCGGCGCCACCATCTTCAGGCCCATCGGCGACACGGTCGGGCAGCCGGCGGCGGCGGTCTCGGCCTGGAACAGGTAGCGCTGCGCCGGGGACCAGCCCGGGCCGCCATATTCCTCGGGCCAGTTGGGCGCGGCCCAGCCGCGCTCGAACAGCTTCTTCTGCCAGCGCACCTGGCCCTCCTTGTCGAGATAGCCATTCTTGGTGCGTGCCATCAGGGCCTTGAGGCCGGGGTCGAAGGCTTCCTTGATCCAGGCACGGACCTCGTCGCGGAACTGCAGCTCTTGCGGGGAGAAATCGAGATTCATCGATGGGCCTCGGGATGTTCGTCAGTGCGGGGCAGGAATGCGCGGGCTCACGCGGCAGCCGGATACAGCAGGTCGGCGTAACGGCGCAGGTGGTGTTCGGCGGAGCCAAACTGCAGGTCGATCGCGGTGACGCGCTTGAAGTAATGGCCAACCGCCAGCTCCTCCGTCACGCCCATGCCGCCATGGATCTGCACCGCGGCCTGGCCGACGAACCTGCCGGCCTGCCCGGCCTGCGCCTTGGCGGCGCTGGCCGCCAGCGCGCGCTGCGTGGGCTGCGCGCCAGCCTGCATGGCGGCGACTTGCGTCAGCGCCACGGTTTGCCCCAGTTGCACGTACATGTCGGCCATGCGGTGCTGCAGCACCTGGAAGGTGGCAATCGGTACGCCAAACTGCTTGCGCTGGCGCGCGTAGTCGACCGTGTCGCCGAGCATGCGGCTCATGGCGCCACCGGCTTCGGCGCACAGCGCCACCGCAGCCTCGTCGCTCAGGCGCTCGATCAGCGCCAGCGCCTCGCCCTCGGCGCCCAGCAAGCCGCCATCCGGCACGAAGACGTTGTCCAGGCGTATATCGGCGGCCCGGGAGCCATCCACGGTGGGGTATTCCTGCAGCGTCACGCCGGGCGCGTTGCGCGCGATCCAGAACAGGCTGATGCCGTCCCGGTCGCGCCGGCTGCCGCCGGTGCGCGCGCTCACCACCAGGTGCGTGGCCCACGGCGCGGCCACCACCACGGCCTTGTGGCCGTCAAGGCGCCAGCCGCCTTGCACGCGGGCGGCGCTGGCCTGTACATCGTGCAGGCAGTAACGGCTGCGCGGCTCGGCGTGCGCCCAGGCCACGGTGGCCTCGCCGCCGATGATGGCAGGCAGCCAGTTGGCGGCCAGCGTCTCGCTGCCATGCAGCAAGGCCCCGCCGCCGAGCACAACGGTAGACAGGTAGGGCTCGACCACCAGGTGGCGGCCGAACTGCTCCATCACGATCGTGTGGTCGACGGCATTGCCGCCGAGCCCGCCAAAGCGTTCCGGGAACGCGGCGCCCAGCAGCCCTAGCTCCTGCGCCAGGGCTTGCCAGCAGGACGCCCGCCAGCCAGCGGGCGAGCGGATTGCCGCCTGGCGGGCTTCGAAGCTGTAGTGGTCGGCCAGGTAGCGCGCGAGCGTGTCGCGCAACATCGATTGTTCTTCGCTGAATTGGAAATCCACGGTGGTTCCTTGGCGCGGTTGCTGGGGCACTTGCCATTATGTGAAGAGGCCGCCGGTTCGCATCGTCGGATGCGACGAATCGCCTTGGCGCGCGGCGCGCCGCACGGGCGGCCACATCGGCGTTTGCGGCATTGCACCAAGGCGCGTTCGTCGCATCCGACGATGCCCGCCCGGGGTACCTGTCCCGACAATGTGCCGCACGCAATGCCATCCCTGCCGGTTCCGCGATACCGAAGTTTCCAACGCACCCAGTCACCCAGTCATCGAGTCACCCAGTTCGGCCACACCCACTTCCAGGAGGGTCAGTCATGCACCCGCATGTTCATGCGCAGCGCACCCCGGACAAGCCGGCCATCATCATGGCCGGCGGCACCGTCGTTACTTACCGTGAGCTTGACGAGCGCTCCAACCAGGCGGCGCGGCTGTTCCGCGACCACGGGCTGCAGCCGGGCGACCGCGTGGCCTTCCTGCTGGAGAACCACCCGCGCCTGTTCGAGCTGTGCTGGGGCGCGCAACGCTCGGGGTTGATCTACGTGTGCATCAGCACGCGCCTGAACGTGGACGACGCGGCGCATATCGTGGCCGACAGCGGCGCCAGGATGCTGGTCACCTCGCATGCGCAGGCCGCCGTGGCGCAGGGCGTGGCGGCCAAGGTGCCAGGCCTGGTTGCGCGCCTGATGATGGACGGCGCGGTGCCGGGCTTTGCCGCCTACGAGACGGCGCTGGCCCAGTACCCCGGGTGGCGCATCGACGACGAATGTGCTGGCACCGACATGCTGTACTCCTCCGGCACCACCGGCCGCCCCAAGGGTGTCTTCACGCCGCCGGCCAACCAGCAGATCGACGTGCCTGGCTCGCTGGTGCTGATGTGCCAGTCGCTTTACCAGTTCGGCTCAGACACGCGCTACCTCTCACCCGCGCCGCTCTATCACGCGGCGCCGCTGCGCTACAACATGGCCGTGCAGCAACTCGGCGGCACCTCGGTGGTGATGGAGCATTTCGACGCGGAAGCATTCCTGCGCTTGCTGGCAGAGCACCGCATCACGCATACCCAGGTCGTGCCCACCATGTTCTCGCGCATGCTCAAGCTGCCCGAGGCGGTGCGCCAGCGCCACGACGTGTCCTCGCTGCGCTTTGCCGTGCATGCCGCTGCGCCCTGCCCGGTGGCCATCAAGGAGCAGATGATCGACTGGTGGGGGCCGATCATCTGGGAGTACTACGCCGGCACGGAGGGCAACGGCTCCACCGCCGTGGGTTCGGCCGACTGGCTCACCCACAAAGGCACCGTGGGCCGCGCCTCCGTTGGCCAGCTGCGCATCTGCGACGACAGCGGCGCGCTGCTGCCGCCGGGCGAGCCCGGCACCATCTACTTCGCCGAGGGGCGCAGCTTCGTCTACCACAACGATCCCGACAAGACCGCGCAATCGCGCCACCCGGTGCACGCCGGCTGGACCACGCTGGGCGACGTCGGCTATGTGGACGAGGAGGGCTTTCTCTACCTGACCGACCGCAAGGCGAACATGATCATCTCGGGCGGGGTCAACATCTATCCGCAGGAGGCCGAGAACCTGCTGATGACCCATCCCGAGGTCATGGACGTGGCAGTGATCGGCGTGCCAAACGAGGACTTTGGCGAGGAGGTCAAGGCGGTGGTGCAGCCACTCGACATGGCGCGCGCCAGCCCGGCCCTGGCCGACGAGCTGCTGGCCTTCTGCCGCACCCATCTGTCCGCCATCAAGTGCCCGCGCTCGGTGGACTTTGCCGCCGAGCTGCCGCGCCTGCCCACCGGCAAGCTGCTCAAGCGGCTGCTGCGCGAGCGCTACTGGGCGGGGCGGGAGAACAAGCTGGTATAGCTTGCTTGTGTGGCCGGCATGGGGGGAGGCATTGTGGCCGGCATCGAGGCCGCCCGCCCGGCATCGCGGCCGCGTCGCATGCCGGGCGGGCGTTTACGCCATAATCAGCCGTTCGATCCCTGGCGCATGTGGCGCCAGCAGCCGGCAACCATAAGCCGGCGCCGATCGCGTGGCATCCACCGCTCGTGGGTGCCGCCGCCAACAGGAAGACACGGCGAATGGCAACAATCGAGGAGACCAGCGCGGGCCATCGGGGCGCCGCCCGCGCCGCCACGCTGGTGGCAAAGCTGCGCCCGCCCATGCTGACCCCGTTCCAGGTGGAGCGCCGCGCCATTTGCGACGCCGTGTGCGCGGCCGGCTTCGTCAAGCTGGTGCTGGTGCGCGCGCCGGCCGGGTTCGGCAAGACCACCGCCATGCTGCAATGCCGGGCGCGGCTGGACGCCGAAGGCGTGGCCACCGCCTGGCTCACGCTGGACCGCGCGGACAATGACGCCACGCGTTTTCTGGGCTCGCTCGAAGCCGCCTTCGAGCTGGTGCTGCGCAAGGGCGGCGCGCCGCTCGCCGCGGCCCAGCCCGCGCCGCAGTCGGCAGGCGAGCACGCGCTTGCGCTGATCGACCGCATGGCGGCCCACGACCGCCCCTTCACGCTGTTCCTGGACGACTTCGAGGCCTTGCAGAACCCCGCCGTGGCCGGCCTGGTCTGGCAGGTGGTGGAGCAATTGCCACCCGGCGCCCGCCTGGTGGTGGGCACGCGCTGGGTGCCGGAGTCCGGGCTGGCGCGGCTGCGCGCGCGTGGCGAGCTGCTGGAGATCGAGCCGGCCCAGCTGCGCTTCACCGCCGACGAGACCGATTCCTTCCTGCGCCGCGCGCGCGGCCTGGCGCTGCAGCCCGCGGCTATCTCCACGCTGCACCGGCGCACCGAAGGCTGGGCCACCGCGTTGTGGCTGGCGTCGGTGGCGCTGGAGCGGCGTGGCCAGCCGGACGCCTTCATCGCCGGCTTCTCCGGCTCGAACGCCGCGATTGCCGATTACCTGGTGGAGGACGTCTACCTGCACCTGCCCGATGCGGTGCGTGCATTCCTGTTGCGCACGTCAATCCTCGACCAGCTCAGCGGGCCGCTGTGCGATGCCGTGAGCGGCACCGCCGACAGCGAGGAGATCCTCGCCTGGCTGGAGCGGGCCAACCTGTTCCTGATGCCGCTGGATGGCGAGCGCCACGGCGGCGCGGAGCCGCCTGCTCAGGCCCATCAGCCCAATGCGCGCTGGTACCGCTATCACAGCCTTTTCTCCAGCTTCCTGCGCGCGCAGCTGCAGCAGGCCATGCCGCACGAAGTGCCCGCCTTGCAGATGGCCGCCTCGCGCTGGTATGAGCAGCAGGGCCGGCCGGTGCCGGCCATCGAGCATGCGCTGGCGGCCGGCGCGGTGGACCACGCGCTGCCGCTGCTGGCGGGCAAGGTGGACGAGTTGCTGGCGCAGGGCCGCATGCGCCTGCTGACGCGCTGGCTGGATGCGGTGCCGGCCGACGCGCTGGCTGCGTGGCCCAAGCTGCAGATCGCCCATGTGTGGGCGCTGTCGTTTACGCGCGGCCCGGCCGACGCCATTGCGCTGCTGCAGACCATCCCGCTGGCCGGCGCCGAGGGCGACCTGCTGGCGCATGTGCGCGCGCTGCGCCATATGCTGCTGAACATGATGGACCGCTTCGACGAGGCGCGCGCCTGCAGCCGCGACGATCCGCTGCCGCTGCCCATGGGCTATCCGTTCCCGGACTCCATCCTTGCCACCTCGATGGCGCGCATGGCCGCCGTCACCGGCGACTACCGCGAGGCGCGGCGCCTGCTGGGCGTGGCCCGGCAGGTGGTGCGCGGCTCCGACAGCAACTTCAACAAGATCTTCTCGGAATCGGTGGAGGGGCTGATCGATCTGCGCCAGGGCCGCCTGCAGCAGGCGCTGGCGCGGTTTCGCATTGCCGCCAGCACCATGCTGCCGAACCGCTACGGCCCTACCAACGGCAACGCCATGGCCGGCATCCTGCTGGCCGATGCGCTCTACGAGATCAATGAGCGCGAGCGCGCGGAGCGCCTGCTTACAGTGTACGTGCCGCTTGCGCGCGACCTCGGCCTGCCCGACCAGATCATCACCGGCCATACCGTGCTGGCCCGCATCGCCTGCGACCGCGGCGACGTGGACGGCGCGCACGAATGGCTGGCCGCCCTCGAGCACCTTGGCCATCATCGCGGCCTGCCACGGCTGGTGCTGGGTGCCATGCTCGAGCGCGCCCGCCTGGCGCTGCTGCAAGGCAATCAGCATGCCGCCGAGCAAGCGCTGCAGCACGCAGCCGACCCGGCGCTATGGCGCGCGCGTCCCGGCCTGAGCGCGGTCAGCTCTTTTGCCAACGACCTGGAAGACGTGGTCATGGGGCGCCTGCGGCTGGCGCTGTTCACCGAGCCCTGCGTGCGCACGCGCGAGGCCATCGAGACGGAACTCGCCGCCACCGAGCGCGCGCAACTGATGCGCAGGGCGCTCAAGCTGCGCATCCTGCTGGCGCTGGCCTGCCAGCGCAGCGGCGAAGCCGCCCAGGCGTTGCAGGCAATGGGCGAAGCGCTGCGCTTCGGCGCGGCGGAAGGCTTCATCCGCATCTTCGCTGACGAAAGCGCGGAGGTGCGCCGGCTGGTGGCCGAAGCCTGCCTGCGCCAGGGCAGCGCGTTGCCCGCGGGGTACGTGGAGCGCCTGCTGCAAGCCTGCGGCGGCGCGCCGGAGCCGGTGGACCCGGCCGCCATGCAGGCGCGCCATGGGCTGCTGGAACCGCTTACGCCCAAGGAGCAGAAAGTGCTGCAGCTGCTGGCCGAGGGTTTCTCCAACGTGGCGATGGCGGATCGGCTCTTTGTCTCGGAGACCACCGTGCGCACCCACCTGCGCAATATCAGCGCCAAGCTGCGGGCCAGCAACCGCACGCAGGCGGTTGCCATCGCGCGGCAACTGGGTTTGCTGTAAGGAAGCGCGGGCGATTAAGCGAGCCCAGGCAGCGTCCGGGGGGATGGAAACCCCTGCAAAGGGCACTCGGACGTGCCGCTGGCTTGTGGCTTTTCGCGCAAGCCGATAACGGAATCGGCATGGTCATGGCGCTTAGCCGTTCAGCCATTCACCCGTTCACCGGTTCACCCGCTCAGATGCCGATGAACTCCGCATACTCCGCCAGCGGCGCACGCGTGGCGCGCAGCTGGTTGACCGCCGCTGCCGGATCCTCGTAGCCGATCGCCATGCCGGTAAACAGCATGCGTTCGGCGGGCAGGGAGAGGAAGCCCGCAATGGTTTCCGGATACATCGCCCAGCATTCTTGCGCGCAGCTGTCCAGCCCATGCTCGCGCAGCAGCAGCATCACCGTTTGCAGGTACATGCCCAGGTCCGACCATTGCGGCGGGCCCATGCGGCGGTCCACGGTGCAGAACAGCGCTAGCGGCGCGCCGAAGAATGTGAAGTTATTGGCAAACTGGGCAAGGCGCGCCGGCTTGTTCTCGCGCGGGATGCCCAGGCAGCGATAGAGGTCCTCGCCCACCTGGAAGCGCCGTTCGCGATAAGGCGAGACCAGCTCGCGCGGGTAGACGTCGTATTCGGTCCCTTCGCCGCGGGGCGCGCCGGCGACGCGCTCGCGCATGGTGGCCTTGAGCCGCGCCAGCGGCTCGCCGCCCACCACGTGCAGGTGCCAGGGCTGCAGGTTGCCGCCCGATGGCGCGCGCGCGGCCTGCTCCAGCACGTCGCGGATGATCTCCGGCGGCACCGGCGTGGGAAGAAAGCCGCGTACCGATTTGCGGCTCTGGACTGCCATGCTGACTTTCACGCGGCTCTCCTTGGGGCTTGGCAGGGGATCAATTGGGGATCAGATAAAGGGCGGCTCGTTGCCCCAGTCGAAGAAGTCCGGCATGTCCTGCGACACGCGCTCGGGGAAGCTGGCCGGGCGCTTTTCCAGGAAGGCGCTGACGCCTTCCTGGACGTCGGCCGACTGGCCGCGCGACTGGATCGCGCGGCTGTCCAGGCGGTGCGCCTCCATCGGGTGGCTGGCCCCGGCCATGCGCCAGATCAGCTGGCGCGAGATGGCGACGGATACCGGCGCGGCATTGTCGGCGATCTCGCGGGCCAGCGCCTGCGCGGCTGGCAACAGGTCCTCGGGCGCGTGCAGCGAGCGCACCAGCCCGCGCTCCAGCGCCTCCTGCGCCGAGAACACGCGGCCGGTGTAGCACCATTCCAGCGCGGTGGAAATGCCCACCACGCGCGACAGGAACCACGACGATGCCGCCTCGGGCGTGATGCCGCGGCGCGCGAACACAAAGCCGAACTTGGCATCGGTTGCGGCCAGGCGGATGTCCATCGGCAACTGCATGGTCACGCCGATGCCCACCGCCGGCCCGTTGACCGCCGCGATGACCGGCTTGAGGCTGCGGAAGATGCGCAGCGCCACGCGTCCGCCGCCATCGCGGTGGGCGGCTTGCTTGCTGGCGCCGTAGCGCTTCTCGTAATCGAAGGTGGAGCCGCCGGAGGACAGGTCGGCGCCGGCGCAGAAGGCGCGCCCGGAGCCGGTGACGATCACCGCGCGGACGTCGTCGTCGGCGTCAGTGGCGTCAAAGGCGTCGATCAGGTCCTGCATCATGCGCGGGGTGAAGGCATTGAGCTTTTCCGGGCGGTGCAGGGTGATGGTGGCGACGCCCTTGTCGACGGCGTATTGCAGGGTCTCGAAGCTGGGGGGGACGGCTGGGTTCGGGGTGCTCATGGCTGGCCTTGGCTCTCTCGAAATGGGTGTGGGTAAGGTAGTGCAGAATCGGGCGCCTGCAATCGTCGAATCCGACGAGGTAGGGACGGCAGCGCCGCCGTAGACTGGCGCCAGGACGCCTGGCGGCCTGAGCCAGGCAGAAGACCGAGCATAGAACACAAAGACCAGAAGCCAGAAGGAACATCATGAAGACGCGCATCACCGAATTGCTGGGCACCCGCTACCCCATCATCCAGGGCGGCATGCAGTGGGTTGGCTACGCCGAGATGGCCGCCGCGGTCTCCAACGCCGGCGGGCTTGGCGTGCTCACCGCGCTGACCCAGCCCACCCCGGAAGCGCTGGCCGCGGAGATCCGCCGCACCCGCGAGCTGACCGACCAGCCCTTTGGCGTCAACCTGACGCTGCTGCCCTCCATCAACCCGCCGCCGTACGCGCGCTACCTCGACGTGATCATCGAAAGCGGCATCAAGGTGCTGGAGACGGCGGGCAACAATCCCAAGGAGCACATCGCGCGCGCCAAGGCGGCCGGCATCAAGGTGATCCACAAGTGCGTGGCGATCCGCCATGCGATGTCGGCCGAGCGCCTGGGCGTGGACGCGGTGTCCATCGACGGTTTCGAGTGCGCGGGCCACCCGGGCGAGGACGACGTCCCGGGCATGGTGCTGATCCCGCTGGCCGCGCGCCGGCTGGGCATTCCGGTGATTGCCTCGGGCGGCATTGCCGACGGGCGCGGCATGGCGGCGGCGCTGGTGCTGGGCGCGGAGGGCATCAACATGGGCACGCGCTTTTGCGCCACGCGCGAGGCGCCGATCCACCACAACGTCAAGCAGGCCCTGGTGGACGCCAGCGAGCGCGACACCAACCTGATCTTCCGCACGCTGCACAACACCGCGCGCGTGCTCAAGAACGCCGTCTCCGATGAGGTCGTCACCATCGAGCGCCAGCCGGGCGGCGCCCAGTTCGAGGACGTCAAGCACCTGGTGGCGGGCGTACGCGGCAAGGCCGCGCTCGCCGCCGGCGAGACCGACGGCGGCATCATCAGCGCCGGCCAGTGCGTGGGCCTGATCGACGACATCCCGACCTGCGCCGAGCTGATCGAGCGCATGGTGGCCGAATGCCGCGAGCAGCTCGGGGTGGCCTCGCGCTACTTCGCAGCATAAGGCGGCGCAGCCATGGCTGAAGCCAGTCAACCTTCCGATGCCGGCCCGGGCGCAGGGCAATCCGAAGTGGCCGAGGCGCCGCCGCCGGGCTTTGTCGCGTTGCGTGGCGCCAAGGGCTTCCTCGAGAACTTCGGGCAGATCTACGTGGATCGGGAACGGCGCGTAGTGGCCATCCGCATTGGGCCGCATCACCTTAACCCGCTTGGCATCCCGCACGGCGGCATGCTGGCCACGCTGGCCGACACCGCCATCGGCATGATGATGGCGCTGGAGACCGACCGCAAGCAGCCGGCGGTGACGGTCAACCTCAGCATGGACTACTTCGATGCCGCGCGGGTGGGCGACTGGGTGGAGGCGCACGTCGAGTTCGACAAGCTGGGCTCGCGGCTGCGCTTCGGCGGTTGCCGCCTGATGGCCGGGGAGCGCTGCCTGCTGCGCGCCACCGCCATCTTCTCGGTGCTCACGCCGCGCGCGTGATGCGCCGCCGCCGCTTGGGGCGTCGGCCGCGCCGCGCAATCGTCGCTTCCGACGACGCCGGGCGCCCCGCTGCTGGGCCAGAATCCGCAACAGGATAACGAGGCTTGGCCGTGCCCTTCCCAGGACACGGCCATTACGGGCGGGTTCGCCCCGGAACGACAAGAGGAGACGACATGGCAGAGGCATACATCGTAGCGGCCGCGCGCACCGCGGGCGGGCGCAAGGGCGGCAAGCTGGCAGGCTGGCATCCGGCGGATCTCGCCGCGCAGGTGCTGAACGCACTGGTTGAGCGCAGCGGCGCCGATCCGGCGCTGATCGACGACGTGATCATGGGCTGCGTCGGTCAGGCCGGCGAGCAGGCCGGCAACGTGGCGCGCAACGCCGTGCTGGCCTCGAAGCTGCCGGAAAGCGTGCCCGGCACCTCGGTCGACCGCCAGTGCGGCTCGTCGCAACAAGCCCTGCACTTCGCCGCGCAGGCGGTGATGTCCGGCACCATGGACATCGTGATCGCCGCCGGCGTGGAAAGCATGACCCGCGTGCCGATGGGCCTGCCCTCCACGTTGCCCTTCAAGAACGGCTTTGGCAGCTCGATGAGCCCGGCCATGCAGGAACGCTATCCCGGTGTGAAGTTCAGCCAGTTCACCGGCGCCGAGATGATGTCGCGCAAGTACGGCCTCACGCGGGACGACCTGGACCGCTACGCGCTGGAAAGCCACCGCCGCGCCATCGCCGCCACGCAGGCAGGCCGCTTCAAGGACGAAATCGTGCCCGTCGCCGTGCGCGCCGCGGACGGCAGCGCCAACGGCGAGCTGCATACGGTGGACGAAGGCATCCGCTTTGAAGCCAGCCTGGAATCCATCGCCAGCGTCAAGCTGATCGAGGAAGGCGGCACCGTCACCGCCGCCAGCGCCAGCCAGATCTGCGATGGCGCGGCGGGGCTGATGGTGGTCAACGAAGCCGGCCTGAAGAAGCTGGGCGTCAAGCCGCTGGCACGCATTCACCATATGTCGGTGCTGGGCCATGACCCGGTGATCATGCTGGAAGCACCGTTGCCGGCAACGCTGCGGGCGCTGCAGAAGGCCGGCATGAAGATCGGCGATATCGACCTGTTCGAGATCAATGAAGCGTTTGCGCCAGTGCCGCTGGCTTGGTTGCAGACCACGGGCGCCGATCCGGCGCGCATGAACGTGAACGGCGGGGCGATTGCGCTGGGGCATCCGCTTGGTGGATCGGGGGCCAAGCTGATGACTACGCTGGTGCATGCGCTGCATGCGCAGGGGAAGCGGTATGGGTTGCAGACGATGTGTGAGGGTGGGGGGATGGCGAATGTGACTATTGTTGAGAGGTTGTAGGGTTGTGGTTTTTGGGGTGCCTTCGCTGCATTTGTTGCGGCGTTGGCTTTTGGGCTCAAGTGCTGTACGACATTGCCCTGCCGGGGGTGTCGCTGTTTATTTCATCGGCGATGGTTTTTGCACCCAAGAGCCATACGACATCCCCCTGCGGGGGCTGCCGGTCACTCTTCTTTGCGTCGGCAAAGAAGACTAACGAGAAGAAAGCCGACCCTGCCGGGCGCAGAGCAATCGCGGGTGCGAGGGACGCTGGTTTCGTCGTATGGCCTCAGTTCTGCGGGCATCTGCCGGTACCGGTTTGAAGGGCCACGACGCTGCCGATTTCCGGGATGCGTGGTGCGGCCCCCGGTAGTGGAGTCTGTGCCCATTCGCCAATCTGCCGTTACCGGCGTGCGCCACCACGATACATCGCCTGCCAATGGTTTCGTGGTGGGGCGGGCGCGGTGGTCAAGGCCTTGGGCTAATCAAGGCGGTGCCACCGCGCCCACGACGGAACCGGTGCGCTTGCAACTTCGTGGCCGGTCACGCCGCGAGCGACAGACGGCTTGAAGCAAGAGATGTCTGCTACCGGGGGCCGCACCACGCATCCCGGAGGCCGGCAGGTTCGTGGCCGGTCAAGCCGGTACCGGCAGAAGCCCGGCGGCACTCCGGGCCATACGACGAAACCACCGATATTCGAGAGCCTGATTGCTCTGCTCCCGGCAGGGTCGGCTTTCTTCTCGTTAGTCTTCTTTGCCGACGCAAAGAAGAGTGACCGGCAGCCCCCGCAGGGGGATGTCGTATGGCTTTTGGGTGCAAGAGCCAACGCCGCTTAAAGAAACAGCAACCAACCCCGCAGGGCAATGTCGTACAGCTTTTGGGTGCAAAAGCCAACGCCGCTGCAAAAACGACCAGAAAACGCTAGCCAACCCCAGCCCGGCACCCCTCAAGCAAACGTAATAGCATCCCGCCGATCAACCCGATCCAAATGCGGCAAACTATTAAAACTAAGCAACCTCTGCATCCCACGCCCAGAAATAATCTCGCAAAACGCCGTATTCCGAAACTGCAAATTCAACTCGATCGCAGTCTGCGCCGGCGCACCCAGCAAATCCGCGGTAGCCCGTCCGATCGCCCCGCCAGAACTGACAACCAACACCGCATCCTCTCGCGAAGCCCCTTCCGTGGCATGCAGCAAACCATCGCGGATCCGTCCCCCAAACTCCGCCCACGACTCCGGCATGCCCACCAGCTGATCCAGCGTCCAGGCCTGATACGCCGCGCGGAATGTGCGCCAGTAGTCGTTGTAGTCAGCGTTCTGGTGCGCGCGATGATCCGCCCCGCCGGTATGGCTGCGGTACAGCGCTTCGCCATCGTATTCGTTAAGGCCGAGGTGGGTTTCGATGTTCGTCTGGACCGGCACATCGCCGGCCCCCATGCCGGCCAGGATTTCCAGCGCGGTGTCCTGCTGGCGCACCAGCGAGCCAGCCACCACCCGCTTGAACGCGACGCCGCGCTCGCGGAAATATTCGCCCAGCCAGCGGGCCTGTTGCCGGCCGGTGTCGGAGAGGCAGTCGTAGTTGGCGGCGCCGAACGAGGCTTGACCGTGCCGTACCAGGAAGAGCGTTGCCATGCGTGATGTCGGCGCCGGTGGGCACCCGGGAAGCGGTAAAACGGGAATCGGCACGCGAACGCGGGGGCGCCGCGCGGGGTGCAGCCATTGTATGAGTGCCGGGCGCGGCGGCCAAGCTAAGCCGCGCCGGATTCATAGCGGTCATTGCCGCGCTGCATTATTCCGTTGCATAGCGGCAGGGTCAGTCCAGCCTTAGTTCGCCCTTAGTCCAGCGTGACGCCGGTGTCCGCGGTCAGTTTGAGCACGCCCGGCAGGTAGGCTTTGTAGGCAGCCACGGCTTCTGCCGGCAGGTTGCCGATCGGCTCCGCACCCATGTCCTCGATGCGCTGGCTGATCTCCGGCGTCTTCACCAGTGCGCTCACCTCGCGGCCCAGGCGCTCGACGATGTCGCTGGGCGTGCGTGCCGGGACCAGCAGCGTGATGGGTCCGGTCAGCTTGTACGGCTCGTCGGGATAGCCGGCTTCGGCAAAGGTTGGCACGTCGGGCAAGGCCTTGGCGCGCCGGGTGCCGGTGACGGCCAGCGCTCGCAGCTTGCCGCTGGCGAAGTGCTGCTTGAGCGAGGTTACCGAGCCAACCGTCATGTTGACCTGGCCGGCGAGCAGGTCGCTCACCATCGGGCCTTCGCCGCGATACGGCACGTGCAGGATATCGACGCCGTAGGTTTTGTCGAGGTAGGCCTGGATGGTGTGCGGCTGCGTGCCCGGGCCCCAGGAGCCCATGCGCAGCTTGCCGGGTTCCTTCTTGGCATAAGCGATCAGTTCCGCCACGGTCTTCACCGGCAGCGTGCCGTTGACGGCTAGCACCGTGCGCGCCATGGCGATGTCGGACACCTGGCGCAGGTCGGTGCGCGGGTCGTAGGGCAGCTTCTTGTAGAGGGCGAGATTGGCGGTGATGGGACCGGGGATGGTCAGCAGCAGCGTGTAGCCATCGGGCGCCGACTTGGCCACGTAGTCGGTGCCGATGATGCCGCCGGCGCCGCCTTTGTTCTCCACCACCACGGTTTGTCCCAGCCGTTTGCCCAGGCCTTCGGCCAGCGTGCGCGAGAGTGTGTCGGTGAGGCCGCCGGCCGGGTAGGGCACGATCAGGTGCAGGGGCTTGGTGGGATAGCTGGCTTGCGCCTGGGCTGCCAGCGGCAGTAGTGCCGCGCAGGCGCAGGCCAGCAGGACGGCCGCCTTCCCGCAGAACGGGCTGCGTATTGTCATGTTTTGTCTCCTCGGGGTTTTATAGAATTCGGCGCGCGCTCCGAGCAAAATGCGCGCGCCGATATTGGGCAAGGCTTGATGACGGCGGGAAACCACGCGCGGGACCGCGCGTTGTGTGTTGTGATGTTACGGCGTCAGGCCGGCAGCGCGAGGTAGCCGGCCACCAGCCGGGTCATCTCGCCGGGCAGCCGTTCGTCGTCGAGCGGCAGCGGGCCCGCGTCGTTGAGGATGGCATTGACCACGATGCTGAACACGGCTTGCATGGCAAAGCGCACGCGCATCTCCGCCTGCTCCGGCGGCACCGGCATGCGCGGCACCAGCAGCGCCACCATGCGTTCCACCACGTCTTGCCCGCTTTCGCGATGCGGCAGCCACTCTTCCGGGCGGACGGAGGCGTGCTTGAGCGATGCCTTGATCACGCCGCGGTTGGCGTGGCAGCCGACCACCACGTAGCGCATGATTTTTTCCAGCATCACATCGGTGGGCACGTCTTCCCAGCGTTCCACGCGCAGGTAGCGCGCCACGGAATCGCCGGTTTCCTGCATCACCAGCGCGCGCAGGGATTCGAAGAACGCCTGCTTGTCGCGGAAGCGGCCGTAGAAGGCCCCGACCGACACTTCGCAGGCGGAGGCGATCTGCGCAACCGACACCGCGGAGAAATCCCGCTGCGCCAGCAGTTCGCGGCCGGCGTCCAGCAGAGCCTGCTCGGTCTCGCGCGCACGGCGCTGGCGCGGTGGCTGCAGGATCGACGGGGTCGCTACGGTAGGGAATGCGGAAGTCCCCTTGGACGGCTTGGCGGGGGACGCGGCAGAGGACGAGAGGGGCATGTTAATTCCGTATGCGAATTCTGATTCGGTTTTGTGAACCATATGGTTACCACGGCGTTTCGTCAAGAAACGGTCTACATTTCCAATATGTGGAAATACATTCCGTTCTTTGACACAGAAAATGACGCCGCCCACACTGCGGTGCAAGGAGACAAGATGAACACGTCGGTCGAACAGTTCATAGCCGAGCGCAGGAAAGAGGACCCGTCCTTCGGTGGCTTGCTGGCCAAGGGCTTTGCCTTGCTGCGCTGCTTCATCGACGAGCCGCGTCCGCTTGGCAACGGCGAGCTCGCCGAGCGCCTGCAGATGCCACGCGCCACGGTGTCGCGCATCTGCCGCACGCTGTTCGAGCTGGGCTACCTGGATTGGGATCCCAAGCTCGACAAGTACTTCGTCGGCGCCCAGGTGCTGGCCCTGGGTTATCCCTACCTGGCCGGGCTGCCGGTGCGTCACGTGGCACGCCCGCTGATGCAGGCGCTGGCGGATCGTATCGAGGGTGCCGTATCGATGGGCGTGGCACATCGGCTCGACGTGACCTACCTGCAGAGCTGCACGCATCACGAGGGCACGGCGGCACGCCCCGGCGTGGGCGCGGTGCGCTCGGTGCTGAGCACAGCGATGGGCCGTGCCTTCCTGTGCACGCTTTCCAAGAGCGAGTTCGAGCAGCTGATGCAGGCCGCGCGCCACGAACGCGCCGAGGAGTATGCCGCCTGCTACGACACCATTTGCCACAACGTGGCGCATTACCCCAAGCGCGGCTTTGCCATCAATGAAGGCGACGCCGGCAGCGGCGTGCATGGCGTGGGCGTGTACTCGCGCATCGTCTACCTGAACCGCCCGCTGCTGTTCAACTGCGCGATCGCCGGCTCGCAAATGCGGCGCGGCATGCTGGAAAAGAAGATCGCGCCGCTGCTGATGGAGATGACCCGCACCATCGAATCCATGACGGGCCTGCGGCAATAGCAGCGCCGGCAGAGCAAGAAACACGAAGCTACACGAACGCATACGAAGCCACACACAGCGCCGGTACAGGCGCAAACAAGACAAGCCATTCGAGGCCATCCGGAGACAACGCCATGCCCAATCTAGATTTCCTGCTGAAACCGCGTTCGGTCGCGGTCATCGGCGCATCCACGCAGCCCGAGAAGGTCGGCGGCATGCCGATTCGCCTGCTGCGCGAGCTCGGCTACGCCGGGCGAATATTTCCCGTGCATCCCACCGCCAGCGAGATCCAGGGCTTGCCCGCTTACGCGACGCTGGCCGCGATTGGCCAGCCCGTCGACCTGGCCATCGTGGCGGTGCCGGCGGTGGCGACGGAATCCGTGATGGCGCAACTGGCGCGAAACGGCACGCGCGCCGCGATCTTCTTCACCTCGGGCTTTGCCGAAGTGGGCGATGAGGGCCTGGCCATGCAAGTGGCGCTGGCCGAGAGCGCGCGCCGCCACGGCGTGGCCCTGCTCGGCCCCAATTGCCTGGGCGTGATGAATCTGCGCGAGCGCATGTTTGCCACTTTCTCGCCGATCCCGCTGACTGGCGTGCCGCCTGCGGGCGACGTGGGACTGGTCAGCCAGAGCGGCGCGTTTGGCGCCTACGCCTTTGCGCTGGCGCGCGAGGCCGGGCTGGGCCTGAGCCATTGGGTGACCACTGGCAACGAGGCCGGCCTGCAGGTGGCCGATGTGATCGAGTGGATGGCGCAGGACAAAGATACCCGCGTGATCCTGGCGTATATGGAAGGCTGCCGCGATGGCGCGCGCTTGCGCCAGGCGCTGGCCGCCGCGCGTGCCGCCGGCAAGCCGGTGGTGATCACCAAGGTGGGCACCACCGAGGCAGGCGCGCGTTCGGCGCAGTCGCACACGGCCAGCCTGGCAGGAGAAGACGCGGTGTATCAGGCGGTGTTCGACGAGTACGGCGTGCATCGTGCCCATACGCTCGAGGATTTCTTCCGCCTCGGCTACACGCTGTCGCGCGGGCGCCGGCCGGCGCGCTGGGACAGCCCGAGCGGGTTGATGGCCGACGCGGTGGCGCCGGTGGCCATCGTCACCGTGTCCGGCGGCGTCGGCATCATGATGGCCGATCGCGCCGAAGAACTTGGCATGCCCATGCCGCCCATGCCCGCGGCAGCCGCCAAGGCGCTGCGCACGAGCATCCCCTTTGCCAGCACCGCCAACCCGATCGATGTGACGGGGCAGGTGGTGGCCCAGCCCGCCGTGCTGCTCGACGCGATGGCCGGCGTGGCCACCTGCGGCGAGTACGGCAGCGTGGTGGCCTTCCTCGCCGGTGGCGCCAACGCGCCGCGCTTGTGGGAAGAACTGCAGCGCACCATCGGCGCGCTGCATGAGGACAAGCGCGCCGCGCCGCTGCTGCTTTCCGGCGTGGTCGACGACGACAAGCGGGCGTGGCTGGAGGCGCATGGCTGCCTGGTGTTCCGCGAACCTGCCCACGCCATCGAGGCCGTGGCCGCGCTGGCCCGCGCGGCAGCGTGGGAAGCCGCCGCGAGCGCGCCGGTTGCCGAGGCCGCGGCGCCGGTCGCCGCGCTCCTGCGCGATGTGCCGGACGATGCCAGCGCGCTGTCCGAGTTCGACGCCATGCGCCTGCTGGCGGACGCCGGCGTGCCAGTGGCCGCGCACGGACTCGCGCGTGACGCCGATGAAGCCGTGGCGCTGGCGCAGCGCATCGGCTACCCGGTGGCGGTAAAGCTGTGCTCGGCACAGGTGTTGCACAAGAGCGACGTAGGCGGCGTGGCGCTCAACCTGACGGACGACGCCGCGGTGCGCAAGGCCTTTGCCGCGATGCAGGCGGCGCTGGCCCGGGCCGACGCCAGCCTGCCCTTCGAGGGCGTGCTGGTGGCCCGCATGGTGCGCGGCTGGGGCGAGCTGATGGTAGGCGTGCGGCGCGATCCGGTCTTCGGGCTGGTGGTGCTGGCCGGCATCGGTGGCACCGCGGTGGAGATCTTCCGGCAGATGGCCTTCGGCCTGGCGCCGTTGTCGCCCGAGCGCGCCCGCGCCATGCTCGAGCGCAGCCGCGCGGCGGTGCTGTTCGCCGGCCATCGCGGCAACCCGGTGCTGCCGCTGGCACAGGCAGCCGACCTGCTGGTGCGCGTGTCGAAGGTGGCCGCGGCGCTGGGTCCCCGGCTCGACACACTGGAGATCAACCCGTTCATCATCGGCGCCGATGGCGCGGTGGCTGCGGACGCCGTGATCACCTTGCTGCCGACGGGCGGGCCGAGGGCATGACCGCGATGGCGTAGTAACGAAGCTTGACCCCACCGCGCAATCCGATACCGGCACAGACCGGACGCGCGGATGGGGAACCACAACTGGAGACAACCATCATGCATTTACAAGCTGCAAGGACCGCGCGCGCGCCGGCGGCAGGCGCTCTCGCCGTCGTCATGCTGACGGCGCTGGCCGCCACACCGGCGCACGCCGCACCACCGCAAGCCACGAAATATCCTGACAAGCCGATCCGCCTGGTGGTGCCCTTTCCGCCAGGCGGCGGCACCGACGTCATCGGGCGGCTGGTGGCCGCCAAGCTGTCGACCGCGCTGGGCGGCACCGTGCTGGTGGAAAACGTGGCGGGTGCCACCGGCACCATCGGCTCGGCCCAGGTGGCGCGCGCCGCGCCGGACGGCTACACGCTGTTGCTCGGCATCTCCGCCACGCATGCCATCGCGCCGGCGATCTTCCCCCGCCTGCCCTACGATCCCGTGCGCGATTTTGTGCCGGTGGGCCGGCTGGCCTACGGCGGCAACGTGCTGGTGGCAGGCCCGGCGTTCACGGGCAAGGACCTGCCGGCGCTGATTGCAGCCGCCAAGCGTCCAGGCGCTGACCTCACCTACGGTTCCTGGGGCCCCGGCTCGGGCGGCCACCTGGCCGGCGAGAGCCTCAATGTCAGCAGCGGCATCCATCTGCGCCACATTCCCTACAAAGGCGTGAGCCCGATGCTGACCGATGTGATGGGCGGCACGCTGCCGGTGGCCATGTCCGACCTAGCCGGCACCTTGCCGTTGATCCGCAGCGGCAAGGTCCGGGCGCTGGCGGTGACCGGCTCGGAGCGCTCGGTGGCGTTGCCCGATGTGCCCACCTTCGCCGAGTCCGGCGTGCCGTTGCGCATCGACAGCTGGTACGCGCTGTTCGCGCCGGCCCGCACGCCGGCCCCCATCCTCGATCGCCTTGAGCGCGCTGTCGACGCCATCATGGCCGAGCCCGCCATGCAGGCGCAGGCCGCCACGCTGGGCATGCGCTTCACCCCACAGCCGCGCGCCGTCTTTGCCGCCCAGATGCAGGACGACGTCCGTGCCTGGGCCGCCCTCGTCAAGTCGAGCGGCGCCGCCCTCGAATAATCCCGCCAGGAGCCAACACATATGAACATGAACCCTCCCGCCGCCCCCGTCACGCACGCCAGCCCCCAGCAGGCGCTGGTCGCCGGCGCAGCGCTGCCGCTGGTGATCTACGGCTATGCGCTCATCGAGACGCTGCGCACCTGCCGCCTGCAGACCTCGGTTGCCGCTGCCACCGGCTATGGCCGCGCGCCGATGAACACGTTGTCGGCGAGCGAGCGTCAGTGGACGCATAAGGACCGCGACATCGTCACCCCGGCCAACGACCTGCTGTACTTCTGCGGCTGGGTCAACCTGGCCGATGGCCCGGTGACGCTGCGCATTCCGCCGCTGCCCGACGCGGGCCGCTACTACGTGATCGAGCTGCTCGACGTGCACACCAACAACTTCGAGAACCTGGGACCACGCAATGTCGCTGCCGAAGGCGGCGAGATCGAGCTGGTCGGCCCGGGCCAGAAGGCCAGCGGCGCGCATGCGGTGTCATGCCCGAGCTCACTGGTCTGGCTGCTCGGCCGCGTGCTGGTGCAGGGGCCGGATGACCTGGCGGTGGCGCGTGCCTTTGAGCAGGGCTTCGCGCTGACCCGCACGCCGGGCGCGGCGCGTCCGCGCTGCGTGGACCAGTGGCACGACAGCGGCCGGCCCGCGCTGGACTTCTTCCACAACCTCTTCAACGCGCTGCGCGAGTTCCCGCCGGCGGCCGAGGAACTGGGGATCCTGACGCTGTTGCGCAAGGCCGGCATCCGGCTGGAAGACGAGACCGATTTCGCGGCGCTGCGCCCGGCCATCGTGGCCGGGCTGGAAAGCGCTTACGCGCAAGGCATGGCGGTGATCGAGGCCCATACCCGCAGCCAGGGCCGCAAGAGCTGGGGCTACAGCCTGAAGCTGGGCATGTACGGCGACGACTGGCTGCAGCGCGCCTGCACCGCGATGAAGGGCCTGGGCGCCCTGCGCGCGGACGAGGCGATCTACGCCATGGCCGATTTCGATGCCGACGGCGCGCCGCTTGATGGCCGTCGCCGTTATGAGCTGCGCTTCGCGCCCGGCATGCTGCCGCCCGCGCAAGCCTTCTGGTCGGTGTCGCTGTACGGCGAGGATCGTTACTTCAGCGCCAACGAGATCGGCCGCTACGCCGTGGGCGACCGCACGCCGGGCTTGCGCATGGAGGCCGATGGCAGCCTGGTGATCCCCATCTCGCACGCGCGAGCGCAGCAGCAGGAGAACTGGCTGCCCGCTCCCGCTGGCTCGTTCTACCTGATCCTGCGGCTCTACCATCCCGCGCCGTCTTTCCTGCAAGGCCAGTACACCATCCCGGCCGTGCGCCGCGTCGATTGAGTCAACCAAATTATGGAAGCCACCATGTACCAGACCATATCCGCCGTGCCCGCCGTGCCCGCCGCGCCCGCCCTCGACGCCATCCGTTACACGCTGCCCCTCTACGAAATGGCGCGCATGCGCGCCGCCACCTGCCCGCGCCGCAATAGCGCCGGTGTGTTTGCCGCGCAGCAGCCCGATGCCCCGGTGCGCTGGATCAATCATTTCATTCACACGCGCCAGCTGCTTGGCCCGCAGCATCGCCAGGTGGTCACGCCCAATAACGACACGCTCTACAGCAACGCCTGGATGGACCTGTCGCAAGGGCCGCTGCTGCTGGACGTGCCCGACAGCTTGGGCCGCTACTACGTGCTCGGCCTGCTCGATTTCTATACCAATCCCTTTGGCTATATCGGCACCCGCACCACGGGCAACGGGCGCGGCCGCTTCTTGCTGCATGGCCCGCGCTGGCAGGGCGACGTGCCGGCTGGTGCTACCGCCATCGCCTGCCCCACGGACGCGGTGTGGCTGCTCGGCCGCGTGCTGGTGGATGGCGAAGCCGACCTGCCGGCCGTGCACGCGCTGCAGGACCAGTTCCGCCTGAGCACGCTGGCCGGGGCGAGCGCCGCGCGGGCGTTCGATGTGCGCATGCAGCCTGGCGAGCATCTGGGCGATCCGCGCCGCTATGCCGAGGTGGTCAACCAGGCGCTGCGCGAGAACCCGCCGCCGCCGGCTGAGGCAGGGCTGGTGGCAGCCTTTGCGCCTTTTGGCATTGGCGCGGATTGCGATGCGGCCGCGCTTGGCGACGATGCGCTTGCCCGCCTGGGCGACGCCATCCGGGCAGTGCTTGCCGAACTGGCGACGCCGCTGCCGTCCGACCTCGGCGGCGGCTGGACCCTGCCGGTGGAAATCCGCGAATCGTTCGGCACGCGTTTCGCCGAGCGCGCGCTGGTGGCGCGCAACTATATCGGCGCGCTCGGCGTGCAAGAGGCGATGTACGTGATGGCCGACCGCGACAGCGAAGGCGCGCCGCTCGATGGCCGCGCCGGCTACGAGCTGGTCTTCCCGGCCGATGGGCTGCCGCAGGTGGGTGCGTTCTGGTCGCTCACCATGTATGGCAAGGCCGACTGCATGCTGGTCGATAACGTGCTGGGGCGCTACTCGCTGGGCGATCGCTCGCCGAGCCTGCGCTACGGGCCGGACGGCAGCCTGCGGCTGCGCCTGTCGGCCACGCCGCCGGCCGACCCGGCGGACGAAGGCAACTGGCTGCCCGCGCCCGCAGGCCCGTTCTACGTGACGCTGCGGCTCTACGTGCCCCAGCCCGCGCATCTCGACAAGACCTTTGTCTATCCGCCGATCCGCCCGCTGGCAGCTGCGGCTGCTTCGGTCAAGGAGCTGTCATGACATTGAATTCGCACAAGCGCAGGCAAGTGCTGCGCCTGGCCGGCAACGCCGTGCTGTTGGCCGCGGGCTGCGGTGCGCTGGCGCCGGTGCAGGCCGAGGAATTTCCGTCGCATCCGGTGCGCCTGGTATCGCCCTACGGCCCGGGCGGCTCCAACGACATCTCGGCGCGCCTGCTCAGCGAGGGGCTCAGCCGCAAGTACAAGCAGCAGTTCGTGGTGGAGAACAAGCCCGGCGCTGGCACGCGCGTGGCCAACGAGCAGATCGCGCGCGCCACGCCGGACGGCTACACCCTGTTGTGGGCGGCGGCGCCGTTTGCCATCAACGCGGCAGCAGGGCTATCCCAGCATTACGACATCCACAAGGACTTCGTGGCAGTAGGGCCACGCGTGCTCGGGCCGATATTCCTGATCGTCAACGCCGATTCGCCGGTGCGCACGGTGGCGGATTTCGTGCGCATGGCGCGTGATAAGAAGGACGGCGTGACTTTCGCCTCGCCGGGCATCGGCTCGGGGCCGCACCTGACCGCCGAGCTATTCGCCGCCCAGGCGAAATTCAAGGGCCTCAACGTGCATTACCGCGGCGACTCCACGGCCTACACTGAGTTGCTCGCTGGGCGGGTCGACGCGACGTTGACCGCCATCACCACCGCGCTGCCATTTATCAAGGCCGGCAAGCTACGCGTGATCGCGGTGTCCGCCGAGCAGCGCACGCCGGTGTATCCGGACGCGCCCACGTTCGGCGAGCAAGGGTATCCCGGCGTGGTGGGTTACGGCTGGTTCGGGCTGATGGCGCCGGCGGGCACGCCACCGGCCATCGTGCAGCAGCTCAACCGGGACGCCAACGCGGTGCTGGCCGATGCGCAGACGCGCAGCAAGCTGATCGGCCTCGGGCTGCAGCCGGAGGCGGGCGACAGTGCATCGTTCGCGCGCTTCGTCGACGCCGAGGTGGCCAAGTGGGGGCCATTGATCAAGTCGGCGGGGATCAAGCTGGAATGAATAGGGTAGCGCGCGGCGTTCGTTTCCGGCGTTCGCTACCGGCTTTCGCGCAACGGCCCGCTCGCTGCCTGCTGGATTTAGCCGCGGACGGCGCCTTGCTGCGCGTCGCGCGCCGCGACAAAGGCCAGCAGCAGCACCCTCGTCTGCTCGAAAATCACGTCTCCAAGCTGGGCCATCTCTTTAGGGCCAATCGTTTCCCATTCGAGGGCGCTGAGCACGTTCCGGCGAAACATGCGGAACACGGCAACCTGGCTGTCTATCGCGATGGTCCGGATCTTGGTCACATCATCGGTCGGCTTGCGTCCGGTCAGCCGGCCGATGATCGACGCGGTCACGGGGAACAAGCGGCGGTTGAGGCGTTCGTCGATCACCGCGAAGGCCGACGGCGGACCAAGGCCCGCGCGTTCGCGCGCCATGAAGAGTTGCCAGTCGCGCGCCTCGGGTGAGTCGCTCAGGAACGAGACGAAGCAGCCCTGGAGTCCCATGTAGGCTTCGATCAAGTCCGAGTCATCGGCGTCGGGGTTGGCCAATGTCGCTTGCGCCGCGCTCACCGGCGCGGCCAGGTACTCCCAGACGCGTGCGACGAAGTGCTCCACGCAGGCAATGTAGACCCCTTCCTTGTTGTCGAAGTAGTACTGCAGCGCAGGCGCATTGACGCCGGCCTCTTTCGCGATGTCGCGCGTCGACGCCCCCTCGAATCCCCGTTCCCCGAAGAGTCGCAGCGCCGCCTCGACGATGCGCAGGCGCGTTTCCTCGCCTCGCTGGTAGCCGCCTTCGGCGGCCGGTCGGTGTCGTGCCATGGGATTCGTCGCCATCCTTGAGATCGTGCCAGGGGAGAAATATATCACTTGACACAATTTGTCCGACTGGAATAATTGTGCCGTTTGGAATAATTTGGAGCCCCCATGTCTACCGCCGCGCCCGCCGATTCGCCAGCCGACCCTCTGTTGCGAGGCGAAGCCACGTCAACCCCAGCGAAGCCTGCGGTGCGCCATCGCCGCCGCACGGTGCTGCTTTTCCTGGCTGGCAGCGCGCTGGCGGGGGCGGCGGCCTGGGGCGGGCACTGGTGGACGGTGGGCCGCTTTATGGAAACCACCGACGACGCCTATCTGCAGGCCGACAGCGTGACGGTGGCGCCGAAGGTGAGCGGCTATGTGGCTGAAGTCCTGGTGCGCGATAACCAGGCGGTCGTTGTCGGGCAGGCGTTGGCAAGGCTCGACAGCCGTCAGTACCAGGCAGCGCTGGACGAGGCCACGGCGACCGTTGCCTCGCGCCAGGCCGACGTGGCGCGTAGCGAGGCGGACCTTGCACAGCAGCAGGCCACTATCGCGCAGGCCCGTGCCGAACTCGACGGAGCGCGGGCCAATGTGCGCTACGCGGCATCGCAGGTGGATCGTTATGCGCCGCTGGTCAAGTCGGGCGCCGAGACGGAGGAGCGGACCGCGGAGTTGCGCAACGCGCAGACACGTGCCGCCACGACGCAGCAAGCGAACGAGGCCGCCTTGCGCGCGGCCCAGAGCCAGACGCTCACGCTGCAGGCAAAGCTGCAACAGGCACGCGCGCAACTGGCGGTGGCCGAGGCGAGCGCGCGCCGCGCCCAGCTCGACCTGCAGGATACGTTGGTGCGCAGCACCCTGGCCGGCCGCGTCGCGGATCGCGCCGTGCGCGTCGGGCAGTTCGCGCAGCCGGGCACGCGCCTGCTGACGATCGTGCCGCTGCAGGATCTCTACCTGAGCGCCAACTTCAAGGAAACGCAGGTCGGCCACATGGTGCCGGGCCAGCCCGTGACAATCCATGTCGACGCGCTGCCGGATGCCGATCTGCACGGCACCGTCGAAAGCCTGTCGCCCGGCACGGGCTCCCAGTTCGCCCTGCTGCCCGCGCAGAACGCCACCGGCAATTTCACCAAGATCGTGCAGCGCGTGCCGGTGCGCATTCACCTGGATGTGTCTGGCGAGGCGCGCAGGGCGCTGGTGCCGGGGCTGTCTGTAACGGTGGAGGTCGACACGCGCCACGCGGCGCCCACGCAAGCGCACGCTGCGGCCGGGGGCGCGCGTGGCTAAGGCGCCGCGGTCCGGTGCCGGCGTGTCCGGGGGCAACCCGGCATCCGCGCCCGCAGTGCCCAACGCTTCCACCGCTGACTGGATCGCGGTTGCGGCCGGCGCGCTCGGCGCGCTGCTCGCCACGCTTGATATCTCGATCACCAACTCGGCGTTGCCGCAGATCCAGGGGCAGATCGGCGCCGCGGGCACGGAGGGCACGTGGATCTCCACGGGCTACCTGATGTCGGAGATCGTGATCATCCCGCTCGCCGCGTGGCTCACGCGCGTGTTCGGGCTGCGGCGCTTCCTGATGTGGAACGCGATCCTCTTCACCGCGTTCTCGATGATGTGCGGGCTATCCCACAGCCTGGCCGCGATGGTCATCGGCCGCATCGGCCAAGGCTTCGCCGGCGGCGCCATGATCCCGACCGCGCAGACCATCATTCGCACGCGCTTGCCCCGGCACCAGATGCCGATCGGCATGTCGGCGTTCGGCCTGATCGTCCTGCTCGGCCCATTGCTCGGCCCGGTGGTTGGCGGCTGGCTGACCGAGAACGCCGACTGGCGCTGGTGTTTTTTCCTGAACCTGCCGATCTCGGTGGCGCTGGTGACGCTGCTCTATCTTGGCCTGAAGCCGGAGCGCGCGAACCTGCAGGCGTTCGTCAAGGCGGACTGGCTCGGCATCGCGGGGCTGGCCATCGGCCTGAGCTCGCTCACGGTGGTGCTGGAGGAGGGGCAGCGCGAGCGCTGGTTTGAATCGCCGACGATCGCATGGCTATCGCTGCTTTCCGCAGCCGGCATCCTGATGATGGTCGTTGGCCAGTTCACGGCGAACACGCCGATCGTGCGGCTGCGGCTGCTGCTCAACAAAAACTACGCCAGCGTCATCCTGATTGTCTCAACCGTCGGCGCCGGGCTCTATGGCGTGTCCTACCTGCTGCCGCAGTTCCTCGCCACCATCGCTGGATATAACGCGGAGCAGGCGGGCTCGATCATGCTGCTCTCCGGTCTTCCGGCATTCCTGATGATGCCGATCCTGCCCCGCATGCTTGGCAAGCTCGATAGCCGTTGGCTCGTGATCACCGGGTTGTTGTGTTTCTTCGGCAGCTGCATGCTGGATATCTCGCTCACCACGCAAAGCGTCGGGCACGACTTCATCGGCTCGCAGATCCTGCGCGGCTTCGGGCAGATCCTGGCGATGATGCCGCTCAACCAGGCATCGATGGCGGCTGTCGCCACCCATGAGGCGGGCGACGCGGCTGGCCTGTACAACATGGCCCGCAACCTGGGCGGCTCGGTCGGGCTCGCGCTGCTCGGCACGCTGATCGACCGCCGCAATACGTATCACGACGCCGTGATCCGTGAATCGGTCAGCGCCAACAGCGCGATCGGGCAGGAACACATCTCGTCCAGCGCGGCGGGCTTTTTCGCGCAGCACGGCGATATGGCGCATGCGAAGCTCCAGGCCATGGCACAGATGGCCGGGGAGATCGCCAGGCAGGCGGCCGTCATCACCTTCTCCGAGACCTTCTTTGTGCTGGGCATCGCGCTGCTACTATGCGTGCCGCTGGCCTTCCTTCTCAAGCAACCGGGTGCCGGCACGCCGGTGTCCTCCGGTCATTGATCGATCATGCACGACATCAAATCAAATACGCTGCCGGGCCCTGGCCGGCTGCGCACGGTCTCCCTCAGTGCCGCGCTGGCGTTTGCCATGAGTGGCTGCGCGGTCGGGCCTGACTATCACGGCGCGCCTGAAGTCGCGGCCGACGCCATGCGCGCCACGGCATTTCCCCATGCCCCGCACAGTACCGAGCCGGCCGCGCCGCGCGTCGCAACCTGGTGGCGCGCGCTGGGCGATCCCCAACTGGATGCACTGATAGAAACCGCATTGGCGCATAGCCCGGACATTCGTGCAGCGCAGGCCAGCGTGCGGCAGGCGCGTGCCGGCCTGCGCGGGCAGCAAGCCGATGCACTCCCCAAGGTGGGGGCAACCGCCGCCACGCTGCGCACGCGCTCGCCGAATTTGTCGTCGTTTTCCGGTGGCGCGACGTCTGGCGGCCGCGGACCATTGGCGCTCTATCTTGCCAACTTCGATGCCAGCTGGGAGATCGATCTGTTTGGCGGGACGCGGCGTGCCATCGAGGCGGCCGCGGCGCAGGCGGACGCTTCCGCCGAACAGCTCGCGGACGCCCACGTGCAACTGGCAGCCGAGGTCGCCCAAGCCTACATCGGCCTGCGCGAGCAGCAGGCGCGCCTGACACACCTGCGCGCCTCGGAAAAGCTCGAAGCCGACATGCTGGAGCTGACGCAGCAACGGCGCGAACGCGGGGTGGCATCGGCGCTGGAAGTGGAGCGGCTCCTGACCCAGGTGGAGGGCACCCGCTCGCAGATCGCGCCCATCGAGGCGCAGATCACGGAGTCGTTCGATGAACTCGCCGTACTCACGGGGCGCGCCCCCGGCGCACTGGATGGCGAACTCGGCCCGCAACGGCCATTGCCCACGTTGCCGGCTACGGTGTCCGTCGGTAACCCAGCCGCACTGCTCAAGGCGCGGCCGGACATCCGCGCGGCGGAGCGTACCCTGGCCTCGCAGAACGCGCAGATCGGCGCTAGCAAGGCTGACTGGTTCCCCAAGCTGTCGCTGTTCGGCTCCCTGGGCTACAGCGCGATGGACCCCGGTCACCTGGTCCGCAAAGACAACGCCACCTGGCTCGCCTTGCCGCGGCTGCAGTGGAACGCGCTGGATTTCGGCCGGGTTGCCGCCAGCGTGGACGGTGCGCAGGCAGGACGCGACAATGCCGAGGCAAGGTACGAGAGCGTGGTCCTGAAGGCGCTGCGCGATGCCGATGTGGCCTTGTCCCGCTACGGGCACCAGCGCGAGAACGTGGTCCTGCTGCGCCGGGTGGAGGCGTCCGCCGAGCGCGCCGCCGTGCTGACCCAGCAGCGCTACCGCGCCGGTACGGCCAGCATGCTTGACTGGCTGGATGTCGAACGCACCCGGGTACGTGCGCAGCAGGATCGGATCGCCGGCGATGCCAACCTGATCAAGGACTTCGTGTCGTTGCAAAAGGCACTGGGACTGGGTTGGCAGAACGAGGGCTAGGACGGACGGCGGCCGTGGCGTTTCAGTCCGCCACGTTCCCTTTGTTGTATTCAGCATACGTTTACCCACCCTGGCAAATTGTGGATCAAACTGCTCTGCGCCGAGGGTTTGCACGGATAACCCGCGCGGCCGCTTGGCGCACGGGGCAGCGACAGCCCCGCAGGTTAGGCAACCGGCACTCCGCCGGTGCATGCGCCGCTATTCAAGGACGGGCAATTGCCCTATCGTGACGACCTTCCCCGCCAACTCTGCGCGGCGATTTCACCGTCTTGTCCCGTCTTGCCGCGGATTGTCCAGGTTTGTCCATGTCCCGCTCTCTATCATGCATCGCGCGCCGCTTGCGCACGCTGGTGTCCGGTTGTCAGGTGCTGCCGATGCTGCTTGCATTGGCGGCGCTAGCCTTGGCGCCGCAGCCCGCCAGGGCCGCGGATCACCCTGCGCAGCCGGCCAGGCAATCCGCCGCCGACGCTGCCACCGAAGTTGCCACCGATGTTGCCGACGAAGCCGCCCCCCCAGCCGTCCCGGGTAAGCGAGCGCGCGTGTGCCTGGTGCTGTCCGGTGGCGGCGCGCGCGGCTACGCGCATATCGGCGTGATCCGGGCGCTGGAGAAAATGCACGTGCCGATCGACTGCATCGCGGCCACCAGCATGGGTGCCGTGGTGGGTGGCTTATACGCCAGCGGTTTGTCGGCGGGCGAGCTGGAGGCCAAGCTGTCGCATACCAACCTGAGCGATATCGCCTTCGACCGCAACGAACGCGCCGAACTGCCGCAGGCGCAGCGCGAGGATGACCTCCAATATCCAATCGGCATTTCGGCCGGCTACGGTGACGGCAAGATCAAGCTGCCCACCGGCCTGGTACAGGGCAACCGCCTGCTGGCGCTGCTACAGAACCTGACCCCGCATCTGCCGGCCGACGGCGCCTTCGACAAGCTGCCGACGCCGTTTCGCACCATTGCCACTGACCTGGGCACCGGGGCCCCCGTCGTGCTGGACCACGGCTCGCTGCCGCGCGCCATCCGCGCCAGCGTGGCCGTGCCGGGCTTGTTCGCGCCGATCAAGGTGAACGGGCGCGTGCTGGTCGATGGCGGGCTGGTCAGCAACCTGCCGGTGCAGCTTGCACGCGACATGGGTGCCGACGTGATCATCGCCGTCAATATTGCCTCGCCGCTGGATGACCCCGAGAGCCTGGACTCGCCGGCGGCGGTGACGCAGCAGATGGTCACCATCCTGACCAACCAGAACGTGGCCACGCAAAAGGCGCTGCTCAAGCCGGGCGACGTGCTGATCGAGCCCCAGCTGGGTGACTTGTCCTTCACCGACTTCTCGCGCGCCAACGACGGCATCCAGGGCGGCTGGAACGCCGTGCTGGCGGCCGAGCCCAAGCTCGCGTCGCTGACGCTGCCGGCGGACGCCTGGCAAAGCTACCTGGCGGCGCGCAAGGGCAGCCAGGCGGTGGCGGGCCCGGTGCGCATCGATGCCATCCAGATCCGGTCGCACGGCCGCATTCCGGCCAGCTTCGTGCGCAAGTACCTGGGCGTAAATGAAGGCGACACCTACGACGCGGTCACGCTTAACCGCGAGATGGCGCAGCTCTCCACCTCGGGCGATTTCGAGAGCGTGACGCAGGAGATGGTCACGGAGGACGGGCGCAATGTGCTGAAGGTCGAGGCGCAGCAGAAATCCTGGGGCCCGCAGTTCCTGCTGTTCGGCTTCGGCGTGTCCAACACCTTCAATGGCCAGGGCGGGTTCAACCTGCAACTGGGGCATCGGTATCCGTGGATCACACCCGGCGGGCTGGAGTGGCGCAATGACATCGTGCTGGGCAGCACCCAGGCCAAGTGGCACACCGAGCTGCGCCAGCCGGTATTCGACCGGCTTGGCTTCTATGTCGCGCCCTATGTGGAATACGGGCGCAAGCGCGTCGATCTCTATGGCGACACCGCGCCCAACCGCAATACCGACCCGATCACCGCCTTTCGGATCGACACGGCCGTCGCGGGCCTGGACCTGGGTGTGCCGCTGGGCCGGCTGGGCGAGTTCCGGGCGGGCGTGAACTACCAGCAGGTCAACTACTCGGCCGTCTATAACCTGCCCATCGGTACCGGCCGGCTATTCTCCCAGGCCCGTGTGCGCCAGCCCACCATGCGTGCCCAGCTCACCATCGACCAGCTCGACGATCCGCTCTTCCCGCGCACCGGCTACTATCTGCTGGCGACCAACGAGCTGGCCTTCGGTGGCACCGACAATCGCTTCAACGATGCCCACGCCAAGGCGCTCTGGGCCACCAGCTACGGCCGCCACACGCTGAACCTGGCGGCGGAGGCCGCGGCCACCTATGGCGATCACCGCAGCGACAACAGCGTCAGCGGCGGGCTTGGCTTCACGCTGGGCGGCTTCCAGCATCTTTCCGCTTACGCGCAGGACCAGTTCTCCGGCAACTACCTGCTGTACGGGCGCATGACATACCTGAACGACCTGCGCGAGTTCATCCTGCCCGGGCTGCGCACCACCGTGGTGGGCGCCAGCCTGGAGGCTGGCGACGTCTGGCTGCGGCGCAAGAACTTCGGCAACGGGCCGTTCAAGACCAGCGCCAGCCTGTTCATCGGCGGCAACAGCGCCATTGGCCCGCTGTACTTCGGCTTTGCCGCAGCGCCGAACGGGGTGTGGAACCTGTACCTGCAGCTAGGCCGCGTGTTCTAGCCCGCGGGCGCCGGCAGGGGCTCGGTGGCGCTCACCGCGTTATCAGCGCTGTCGGCCGGCCGGAAGGTCACTGCGGAGATGCGCCCGTTGCGCATGCGCAGGGTTTGCGTGCCCTGGCTGTGCCGGGCCTCGCCATGCATGACGGAGGAGGCCGCGACGTCGATCTGCGCCGTGGCGCCCTCGATGCGCGGCGGTGCGGTGACGGCGATGCGTACCGTCTTGCCGGCGATTGCTTCCAGCTTGGCAAACATGTCGATGACGGCGTCGCGGTCGTCATAGCTTCCCGCCAGCGGATGCTCGCCCTGGTGGCGCCAGCGCACGCCGGGCTCCAGCAGCGGGAACAGCGCTTCGAACTGTCCGCTGGTGAGGGCTTGCAGGTATTCGTTCACCACGGTGGCGACGGCTTCCTCGGTCATCGGCACCTCCACCCTGGCCCGCGCCGGGCGGCGCGCCTGCGCGGGGTCGAAGCCGAGGAACTCGAGCACGTTGCTGACCACCTGCTCGCGGTCGTTGTCCACGCAGATCATGTGATAGCTGTTTTCCACCACCACCTTGCGCACGTCGGGGACCGTGGCTTCCAGGAAGTCGGCCGAACGCAGGCTGGTCAACTCGTCCTCGCGCGCGTTCACCACCAGCGTGGGGCAGGCGATGCGGTGGGCGCCGTTGAGCACCCAGCCGCGCAGCCGGTCCACCTGGCGGATGCAGGCCAGCGGCACCCAGCGGTAGTGGAAGTTGTCGCCGCGTTCGAACTTGGCTTTGACGATGGCGCGCACCAGGTCATTCTTGATGCCGAATGGCTCGTCTTCCTCCACCCGCATGCGCGCTGGCAGCGTGGGGATGTGATAGACCAGGTGCCGCAGCGCGCGGTACCAGGGCGTGGACCAGCCGTCGATGTAGACCGGGGCCGCCAGCGCGATCAGCCGGCCCTTGGTGTGCTGGCGGCGCTCGGCCAGCGCCAGGGCCAGAAGCCCGCCCAGGCACATGCCCATGATGTGAAAGGTTTCGTACTGCCCGGCCAGCTCATCGTATGCCTGCGTGACGGTGTCGAGCCATTGCTCGGCCCGCACGGGCACCAGGTCCTCGGGCGTGCCTGCGTGTCCTGGCAGCGTCACCGCGTGGGTCTCCACCCCGGCGCGCCGCAGGGCCTTGTGCATCGGGCCGAGGTCGAACTGCGTGCCGCCCAAGCCATGGATGAGCAGGGCCCCCGTGCCGCTGCCCTTGAGAGCCGTCATGCTGCGTCGCGCTCCTCGATCACAGCCGCGCCTTGCAGGCGCCATGCGCCGGCAATGACCGCCACGGTCTCGTCGCCGTCCAGCAGCGGGCTGCTCATATCCAGCACCATGGTGCAGTCGCCCGCGGGCAGCATCAGGCGAAAGAGCAGGTCGGTACGGGCTGCGCTACCCCCGTCGCCACCCCCGTCGCCGTCGCTTTCGCGCAGCCAGCGGTCGCGCACCCGGGACCGGTCGTCGGCATGCACGTGCGCCAGTACATTGTCGAGATTGCCGAAGGTATCTTCTCGCACCCCCAGCGAGCGCTCCACGTCGCCGCTCCAGCGCAGCGTGCCACTGCGCGGGTCCAGGCAATAGACCAGCTGGCCGCTGGCCGCGAGCGCCAGCTTGACATCGTTCTGGCGCTGCGCCGACTGCAGGTGCAGTTGCTCGCGGCTGGTGCGCAGCGTGCTGATCAGCAGCGTCAGCAAGGCGGCCACGGCCAGGTATAGCTGGGCCTCCATCAGCGAGCGGCCATGGTGGGCCGCGCTTTCGGCGAACGGGCCATCGCCCTGGCCGGTATTGACCAGCACGAACAGCGCCAGGATCGCCACCGCCACGGAGCCGCCCCGGCCCCCCCACAGCAGCGTCACCACAGCGGCGAAGAACAGGGGGATATAGGTCAGCGCAAACACCACGCCGGCAGGCAGCGGGCCCAGGCTCTTGTTGTCAAAGATAAAGAAGGTGGTCAGCACCAGCGCGGCGAACGCGCCCAGGCCGAACAGGAAATCGCCGCCGCTCATGCCGCCTGAGCGCATGGCGCGAAAGCGCGACCAGCCCGCCAGCACCGGCGTGACGATCAGCACGCCCACCAGGTCGGCCGCGGCCCAGACGCGCGCGGTGCGCCAAAACGGCACGTCCTGCATGATCGTGAACCAGCCCGCGCCCACCGCGGCGCTGGCTGCGCTGCTGACCACCCCGGCGATCAGCAAGCCGCGCACGAAGGCCAGCCCTTCGAGCGAAAAGTGCGTGCGCCTGACCAGCGCCACGCCTACTGCCGCAAAGCCGATCTCGTCGAGCGAGAACAGCATCAGACGCAGCGTGTCGCGTCCCTCCACCCAGCCCAGCAGCATCTGCGCGGCGAAGAACGCCAGCCCTACTGGCAGCCAGCGCGGCATCGGCGTCAGCATGAACGCGGCCACGGTCACGCCGGCCGGCAGCCAGATATAGCCAGTGGCGGAGAACGGGCCGTTCAGCTTGTGCGAGATGTAGCCGGAGCAGAAGTACAGTGCCGCCCACAAAAACAGGACGACGGCTCGGTTGGTTGGTTTCACGTTGGCTTTCCTTGGCTGATGCCCGGGCACGGATGCGAGGCCGGCGCGCAGCGGCCAGCCGTTATCTGAACGCGCCAGGCCGGCAAGCGGCTGACGCAATGGCGCGGCCGGGCAGGGGCATCATAAGCCTGCACAGGGATTTCTAGCATGGCGCCATGTAATAAAATCGTCACAATTAAGGGTGTTCGCGGGTGTCCGGCCACGAGTCCGGCCAGGACTCGCCCCGGCGCACGCCGGCAACGCAAGGCCGCAATATAAACGAGGAGAAAAGACCTGATGGCGAAGTACACATTAAATAACCGATTCCTGCCCGGCTTGCCGGTGCTGCTGGCCTGCGCCACGCTGCCGCTGGCACTGGGCGCAGCCCCAGCCACCGCCGCGTGGCCGGAAAAGCCGATCCGCCTGGTGGTGGGCTTCCCGCCGGGTGGCCCGGTCGACACTCACGCCCGCCTCCTCGCCGAGAAGCTGCAGCCGATCCTGGGGCAGTCAGTGGTGCTGGACTATAAGGCTGGCGCGGCCGGCAACATCGGCTCGGATTCCGTCGCCAAAGCCGCGCCGGACGGCTACACGCTGCTGCTGGCCAATACCGGCCAGATGGCCATCAATGGCGCGCTTTATCCCAAGCTGCCGTACGTGATGCCGCGGGATTTTGCGCCGGTGGCCCGCACCGCGCTGATTCCGCTGGTCATGGTGGTCAATAACAACGTGCCGGCCCGCAACCTCAAGGAATTCATTGGCTATGCGCGCGCCAATCCCGGCAAGCTGAATTTTGCCTCGGGCGGCAACGGCGGCATTTCCCACCTGATGCCGGAGATGTTCAAGCAGGCCAGCGGCACGTTTATCGTCCACATTCCCTACAAGGGCAGCGCCCCGGCTCTGACCGATGTGATGGGCGGCCAGGCGCAGATGATGGCCGACTCGATCCCGCTGTTCACGCAATACATCAAGGCCGGCAAGGTGCGCGCGCTGGCGGTGACATCCAAGCATCGCTCGCCCGCCTTGCCTGACGTGCCGACCATGGAAGAGGCCGGGCTGAAGAACTTCGAGGTGGTCGGCTTCTACGGCATGCTGGCGCCCGCGGGCACGCCCAAGGAGGTGGTGGCCAAGTTGTCTGGCGCGCTGCAGGCCGTGCTGGGCGAGGCCGATACCCGCGCCAAGCTGGAGCAGCAAGGCGCCGAGGCAGCCTGGCAGGGCCCGGAGGCCTTCGGCCAGACCATTGCCGCCGAGCAGAAGCGCTGGGGACAGGTGATCAAGGCTTCGGGCGCGAAGATCGACTAAGCGCGCCCTGACGCATCGGCCGGTGTGGCAAAAGGCCGATGCGCGGCTGGGCTCAGGCGGCGACGATCAGGATCGGGTGGTATTGCGGCAGCCTGGCATCGTCGGTGAGCAGCACCATGGCCTCCTGCAGCGCTTGTGCAACCAGCATGCGATCGAATGGGTCCTTGTGGTTGGCAAAGGCCGGCAGATTGTCCACCGCACCCGCGTGGGCGGCAGTGACGTCGAGGAGTTTGTAGCCGCACAAGCGGAAAACAGCGGCGGCTTGGCCACCGTTGAACATGTCCAGCTTTCCCAACCCTGCCTTGATGGATATCTCCCACACGCTGGCAGCGCTCACATAAATCTCATTGGAAGGCTCCGCGATCATCGACCGGGCTTTGGCCGACAGACGTGGATCGTTCAGGCTCGCCCAGATAGCGATATGCGAGTCGAGCAGCACCTTCACGAGTGGTCACTCTCTGTCCCGTTCTCAAAGAGCGATGCCACGTCTGCATCGAGTGCATTCCATTCTTCCAGGCTGACAGACGGAAACTGGCCGAGCAGCGCAAGCCCGCCGCCGATTCTCCTGGAAACGTCCGGCTCGCCGATGGGCACCAGCTTGGCGGCGGCCTTGCCATTGCGCGCAATGACAATGACATCTTGCGCCCCGCTTTCCAGCGACTCCACTAGCCGTGACAATTGGCTTTTGGCCTCGTGCATGTTGATCGTGAGCATGTGGTCATCCTGACTTAGCTAATTCAGTTGGCTAAGTATAGTCTGGCCGACAAGGCAAGGCAACGCCCCTATCAAGGTCGGCCACAGGCCAGCAGTTAGTTTAGGGACCACTGCGCAAGCGACGCGCCCAGCCTGTCCGCTGGACGGTCCCACACCATTGGCGCACCCTGCACAGTTGCTGGGGACCTGAGCCGTCGCGCAGGTCCCCAGGCAGTCGCTTCAATCGTTTCTGCCAGGTCCGCCGGGGCTTCAGGCGGGAACAGGGATGCTTCGTCTTGCGCGCCCGTCACCAAAAGATGCGCCGTGCGCGCCAGCGAGGCCCGCACCTCGCAGCCGGCGCCGGTCGCCAGGCGCTGCGCCAGCCCGCGGATGGCCGCTGTTGCCATCAGGTAGCCGGTCGCGTGGTCGATGGCCTGCACCGGCAGCGGCTTGGGATGGTCCAGGCCTGCGGCGCGCATGCCCGCATCGGCAATGCCGGTGCTCATCTGGATCAGGCTGTCGAAGCCGCGCCGGCCCTTCCACGGCCCGCTCCAGCCATAGGCATCGAGCGACACATCCACCAGCGCGGGATTGATCTCGCGGCGCCGCCGCGCGTCCAGTCCAAGCCGCGCCAGGGCTTCGGGACGGTAGCCGTGCACCATCACGTCGGCCTGGCTCAGCAACTGCTCCAGCACCTGCCGGTCCGCCGCGCTCTTCAGGTCGAGCCGGGCGCAGCGCTTGCCGAGCACCACTTCCGGCACTGTGCCTGGCTCTTCCCAGCCGGGTGGGTCGATGCGGAGCACATCGGCGCCGAAGCCGGCCAGGAAGCGGGTGGCCACCGGACCCGCCAGGATCCGGGTCAGGTCCAGCACGCGGATGCCGCGCAACGGGCGATCCGGGGTGATGGCCCAGGCTGGCCGAAGCCCAGCAGCGCACGTCGTCCAGTGCATCAGCGGTTCGCTGTTGACGGCGATCCCCTGCGGATGGACTGCCCATTCGGCCTCGGTGCGCATGGCCGCCGAGCAGCCGCCGTTCTCGACGATGGCGGCTTCCAGCGCGCTGGCTTCCCATCCGGATACGGCCCGGGCAACGGCGGCCTTGTCCGCTTGCGCCGCCACGCCAAGCACGGCGAGGGCAGCGTCGCGGTGATGTGGGGCGTTGGTGTGAAGACGGATCCAGCCGTCCTTGGCCCGGTAGTCGCCGGCAACGGGATCCCATTGCGGCGGCAATTCCCAGCCCTGTGGCCGCAGCGAAGTGCCGAACCATAGCGAAGCGAGACGTTGATCTGCCTGGACATGCGGCGCATGCCCGCAGGCCCGGTGGATCAACTCGGCAATGGCCAGGGCGGCTGCGCCGACGGCGGCGGTGGCCAGGGCGGTGACGGGGAAGACCGCGGGCAAGTGACCGGTGCCGGCCACGGCAATGTGCTCGAGCCACGCGGCGTCCCCGTGCACGCTGCGCCAGATCTCACCAAGGAAAGGGGTGACGGCTGTCGTGGGACTCGTGGCTGAAAGCATGGATTCTCCGGGGCCGGGCATGGTGCGTTCTCCGTTGGGGTGGGTCGGGAATTCGTGCTTTGCAGCATAGGCTCCTTGTTTTAATAGTCAATATTGATTAACTTAATCAACCTATTGATCGATTTCGTCGCCCGTGCCCCGCTACCTGACTTCCTCCGAAGCCGCCGCCCAGCTTGGCGTGTCCCGCCAGACGCTCTATGCCTATGTCAGCCGTGGCTTGCTGCACGCGCACGATAGCGAAACCCACCGCGAAAGCCGCTATCTCGCCGACGACGTTGCGCGCCTGGCTGGCCAGCGCACGCGCGGCCGCAAGCCTCGCGAGGTGGCCAAGGCCACGCTGAGCTGGGGTCTGCCGGTGCTGGAATCGGGGATCACCTTGATTGAGGACGGGCGGCTCTACTACCGGGGCATGGATGCCGTTGCGTTGGCCGCGTCGGACACCGTGGAAGCGGTGGCCGCATTGCTGTGGCAGTGCCCCCAGGACGCGGCGTTTGGCGCAGCGCCGCTTGCGCCGGCGCACCTCGCGGCAATGCAGGCGGCCTTCTCCGGGCGCCGCAGCGAGGCGGCGCTGCTGCCGCTGTTTACCATCGCCAGCGAAGACGACCCCACGGCGCAGTGGCAAAGGTCACCGCAACGCCTTGCCGAAGGCTGCGGCGTGCTGGTGCGTCTGCTGGCGGCCTGCCTGCTGCACACGGCGCCCGCCAGCGCGCCGGTCCATCGACAATGCGCCAGCGCCTGGCAGGTGGGCGAAGAAGGCGCGGACCTGATCCGCATGGCGCTGGTGCTCTGCGCGGACCATGAGCTGAACGCGTCGAGCTTCACGGCCCGCTGCGTGGCGTCCACCGGCGCCAGCCTGCGCGCATCCGTGGTCGCGGGCCTGGCCGCGCTGACCGGTGGGCTGCATGGCGGGACCACCGCCCGCGTGGAGGCTCTCTGGGACGAGCTCGGCGAGGCGCCGCCCGCATCGAAGCTGCGCGAGCGGCTTGCCCGCGGCGAGAACCTGCCGGGGTTTGGCCATCATCTCTACCCCGCCGGCGACATCCGCGCCGCCGGCCTGCTGGCGCGGATACTCCCGCATCACCCGCAATGGCAAGCGATCATCGACGACGCTTTCGCGCTGCTGGGGCAGCGGCCATCGATCGATTTTGCACTGGTGGCGCTGCGCCGGCATCTGCGGCTGCCGCCCGGCGCGGCCTTCGGCATGTTCGCGCTTGGCCGCTCCATCGGCTGGATCGCGCACGCGCTGGAGCAGCGTGCCGATGCCGAGCTGATCCGCCCGCGTGCCGCGTACGTCGGCCCGCGCCCCGGCTAGCCTGGATCAAGCCTCAGTTTCGGCGAACCGCAGGCCGATCAGCCCCACGAGCGCCAGGCTCAAGAAAAAATCCGCTGCCGGTTCGCGCCTTCCTGCATCAACGACGTGGCGCCGCGGGCTATGCGGCGCGCTGCTGCAAGCGCAGCACTGCGTCGCGCGCGGCAGCGCCAAGCTCGCCAAGGTCCAGCCCCGGAATCGCATCATGCTCCA
The DNA here is from genome assembly GCF_058801495.1 of Cupriavidus sp. GW822-FHT03E04. Taxonomy (NCBI): domain Bacteria; kingdom Pseudomonadati; phylum Pseudomonadota; class Betaproteobacteria; order Burkholderiales; family Burkholderiaceae; genus Cupriavidus; species Cupriavidus sp. GW822-FHT03E04. The sequence continues at coordinate 11,220 of NZ_JBXANI010000029.1, read as the reverse complement.
CCACCACGCGGCCAGCCACCAGCAGCGCGCGCAGAGCCGGCCGCCCACCGCTGGCCACGGGGGCGATGGCCGGATCGTGCAGGCCAAAGCAGCGCGGGTCGTCGAGCCGGTAGATGGCGAGGTCGGCCGCCTTGCCCGGCTGCAACGTGCCCACCGCATCCAGGCCAAGCACCGCCGCGCCGCCCGCCGTGCCCCAGCGCACGACGTCTTCCACACGCGCGGCGTCGGCGCCGCCCTCATGGTCGCCACCCTCGGCGCGTGGGCGGGCGCCATGGCCTCGCCGCGCGCGCTGCAGCAGCCACGCCGCATGCGTTTCGGAAATCATGTCGGCCGCTTCGTTGGAGGCGGCGCCGTCCACCCCGATCGACACCGGCACGCCAGCGGCTTCCAGCGCCGGGATGTTCGCAATGCCGCTGCCCAGCCTGCCGTTGCTCTGCGGGCAGTGCGCGATACCTGTGCCGGTTGCGCCGAGCTGGCGGATTTCGTCCGTGCCCAGTTTTACCAGATGGGCGAACCAAACGTCGCGGCCCAGCCACTCGTGCTCGCCGCAGAAGGCCACGGGTGTCGTCTGGTATTTGTCTCGCGCGGCGTTCTGGTATTCCACGGTCTCCGACAAATGGCTGTGCAGCCGGATGCCAAGCCGGCGCGCGGTGCGCGCGCAGGTGCGCAACTCCTCGGGCGACATGGAGTAGAGCGGCGTGGTGGGCGCCATCACCACGCGGCGCATCGCATCCGGCGCGGGCTGGTGGTAGCGCGCAGTGAGCCGTTCGCAATCACTCAGGAACTGGTCGAGCGTTTCGGGGCGCAACGCCTGCGGCAGTTCGCTCTCCAGCTGGCGCGTGCGGGTGGCGCCGCCGCGGCACAGCACAAAGCGCAGCCCCAGCGCCTCGGCTTCCTCGAACAGGATGGCCGAGCTGTCGTAGGGCATGCCGGGATAGTAGAGATAGTTGTGGTCAGCCACCGTGCCGCAGCCGCTGCGCACCAGTTCGATCAGGCCGATGCGGGCGGCAAGCCGGAAGGTGCTTTCGTCAAAGGCGGCGCGGAAGCGGTAAGGCGTCGCTCCAAGCCACGGCGTGAGCGTCAGGTTCAGCCCCGGCGGATCGCCCTTGAGCAGTGACTGGAACAGGTGATGATGGGTGTTGACCCAGGCCGGGTAGACCACGCAGTCGGTGGCATCGATGACTTGTTCGCCGGGGCGCGGCGCCAGCTTGCCGATGGCCTCGATGGTGCCGCCGGCCACGCGCAGGTCCGGGCCGGCATGGCGTTCGCCTTCACCCTCGCCCCCACCCTTATCGTTACCAGGAAGGCCGGTCAGGATGGCGGTGGCATTGCGGATCAGGATGGTGTTGGTCGTCATGCCAGCTCGCTTTCGTGCCAATGGGACAGTGCCATGCGTGATACCACCACCATGGCGCCGAACAATGCGACGCCGGTCAGCGTGATCAGGAACAGCGCGGCGAACAGGCGCGGGATATTGAGGGCGAAGCCCGCCTGCAGGATCTGGTAAGCCAGCCCCGCGCCCGTGCCGCCGGTGCCCGCCACGAATTCCGCTACCACCGCGCCGATCAGCGCGAGGCCGCAAGATATCCGCAGGCCACCGAAAAAATACGGCAGCGCGCTGGGAATGCGCAGGCGGCGCAAGGTATCCCAGCGGCTCGCGCGGTTGATGCGGAACAGGTTGAGCAAGCCGGGGTTGACGCTGCGCAGGCCCAGCACCGTGTTGGAGATGATCGGGAACACGGCCACCATGGTGGCGCAGATCACTAGCGCCAGCGTCGGCTGCTTGACCCAGATGATGATCAGCGGCGCGATCGCTACCACCGGCGTGACCTGCAGCAGGATCGCGTAGGGAAACAGGCTGGCTTCGATCAGGCGGCTCTGCACGAAGATGAACGCCGCGGCGGTGCCAACTACCACGGCCAGCGCAAAGGCCAGCATGGTGATGCGCAGCGTCACCCATAGCGAGCCGCATAGCAGGCTCCAGTCTTCCACCAGCGCATGGCCGATGGCGGTGGGCGTGGGCACCAGGTACGCGGGCACGGCGAGCACAGTGCATGTCGCCTGCCAGGCGAGCAACAGCAGCACGCCGACGGCAAGCGGGGCGGCCACGCGCTGTACGGCGGGGCGCGACAGTAGCGGGGGATTCATGGGGGCTCCTTGTTGTTTGTGGGATCGATGCTGCTGCCGGGCTCAGTGCTCGTTGGGGTCGACGCCGGTGTTGGCCTGCGCGAGCAGCGCCGACAACTGCGCGCAGTACTGCATGAAGGCGGGCGAAACACGGAAGGCCTCATCGCGGACTTCGGGGCCCTCGATGGCCACGTCGGCAATTACGCGGCCCGGCCGCGCCGCCATTACCACCACGCGGCTCGACAGGTAGACCGCCTCATAGATGCTGTGGGTGACGAAGACCACTGTCAGGCCGCGCTCGGCCCAGAGCGCGCGCAGGTCGGCGTCGAGCTTGTTGCGGGTGAACTCGTCGAGCGCGCCGAAGGGCTCGTCCATCAGCAGCAGGTCCGGGTTGGTCGCCAGCGCCCGCGCGATCGACACGCGCATCTGCATGCCACCCGACAGCTCACGCGGATAGACCGCGGCGAAGCGGCCCAGCCCCACCAGCGCCAGCGCGCGCCGCACGCGTTCGTCGGCGTCGGCGCGCGGCATGCGGGCGAGGTCCAGCGGCAGCCGCACGTTGTCGGCCACGCGTGCCCACGGCATCAGCGTGGCCTCCTGGAACACCATCGCCAGCGTGCGGCCTGCGCTGTTGGTGGCGCCGTTCGTTCCGGCGTTCGTTCCGCTCGGAAGGGCGGGGTTGCCCCACCAGCGCATATGGCCCGCCGACGGCGCCTCCAATCCGGCAAACAGCTTGAGCAAGGTGCTCTTGCCGCAGCCGGACGGCCCCAGCAGCGAGACGAACTCGCCGGGCTTGATCGCCAGCTTGACGCGCTCCAGCGCCACGGTGCCGTTGGGATAGGTCTTCTCGATCTGGTTGGCGAACAGCAGTGGCGCGTCGGCATCGCGCCGGCTGGTGCCAGCGGGCTCGCCGCCGGCGTTGGGCGCAAGGCCGCCGGGGCTCGGGGCTGCAGCGCGGGCTTGCGTGGCACTGCGAAAGAGGACGCTCATGGCTGTCTCCGTATGGAATGGTTCGGGGACTATCCGAAGTCCGGCCTAAGCGCGAACCACGGGAATGCGGAAGGTCTCCTTCTCGCCATGCCGGGTGAACAGTTCCATCAGCATCTTGCGCATCAGCAAGCCGGGTTTGTCGGATTCCATATGGAATTCAGCGCGGCGGCGCGTGTCCACGCAGGCGTCGTAGTCGGTGGCTTCCAGGATGTCGCGGTCCTCGGCGACGATGGGCGCGTCCCAGTCGATCAGCTCCTGGGTCGAGCAGTCTTCCTCGCTGTCATTGCGGTACAGCCATTGCGACAGCATCACGCTCTTGTCGTCGATCGGCGTGGCGCAGTTGTAGATGATGTGATGGCGCCCGCTGGCCGGATAGGTGCAGCCGAAGCGGCGCGTGAACGGCAGGTCCCAGCGGTTGAACATATGGCGATGCGTGATCGGCTCGGTGGTGCCGGTAACACGGTGGCCCGCCTCGATATTGCGGATCGGCACCAGCGTCTCCGCCTCGAAGCCCCACTCGCGCTGCTGCAGCTCGTACTTCTGCGGCTTGGGCTGCTCGGACAAACCAAAGTTGGCGCGGTGCACGAAGCTGAAGTGCGAGTTGTCGAAGGCGTTCTCCATCACGCGCAGCGAGCTGGTGTTCCACTTCTCGTAGAACTGGAAGATGCGGCGGTAGGTGGGGTCGCCATCCTCGGGGAAATCGGGGATGGGCTGCAGCGGATCGTCCAGCGCCACCCACACGTAGCCGTATTTCTCTTGCACGTGATAGGCCTGCACCTTCGCGCCAGAAGGAATGGCGTTGTCCGGCGCCTGCGGAATCCGCACGCAGCTGCCCGAGCAGTTGTATTCCCAGCCGTGGTAGCCGCAAACGATGTCGCCGCGCTCGTTGACCCAGCCCTTGGACAGGCGTGCGGTGCGGTGGCAGCAGCGGTCCTGCAGCGCCGCGGGCTTGCCGTCGATGCCTTTCCAAAGCACCAGGTTCTCCCCCAGCAGGGTAAAGGGCTTGGGGCCGTCGTCGAGCATCGAGATCGGCATCAGGGCATACCAGAAACGGCGCAATACGGGCTGTTGGGTGACCAGCATGTCAAATATCCTTGTATGGGGTTGAGCTTGAACGGTGAAGCTGCGCGCTTCAGGGCATGACCTTCAGGTCTTTCACGAACTGCGTGGTGTAGGCTTGTTTCCAGTCGGTATCGGCCTTGAGCAGCCCGGCCCCCACCATGAAGTCGCGCGTCTTCTGCCAGCGTGCATCGGTCATCACGCCGATGCCGTAGCGGGCCGCATCGCCACCGCCGACCATGTGGTACTCCTTGAGTTTGTCCACGCCCCAGGCGAGCTGGTCGTCCTTCATGTTGGGGTTTTCCTGCTTGATCAGCGCATTGGCCGGGGCGGGGTCCGCCAGGTAGCTCTTCCAGCCTTCCATGCTCGCCTTGACGAAGCGCGCGACCACGTCCGGCTTCTCCTTGACCATCTTTTGCATGGCGACGATGGTGGTGCCGTAGGGCGGATAGCCATCGTCGGCGAACAGGAAGAAGCGCGTCTTGGCACCGGCCTTGCTGGCCGAGAACACTTCGGAAGAGGCATACGCCTGCTGGGCCGATTGCGGATCGGCAAAGAAGGGCTGCAGGTTGAAGGTGTAGACGCGCGACTGCGATTCCTCCAGCTTGTACTTGCCCTTGAGCCACGGCCACCAGGTGGTGCGTCCCGAGGTGGAGACCAGCACCGTGCGGCTCTTCAGGTCGGCCAGGCTCTTGACGTCCTCGTGGGTCATCATGCCTTGCAGGTCGGTCTGGAAGGAGGTTGCCACGGTGGTCACCGGCACGCCTTGCTCCACGCTCTTGAGCACCTGCAGGTCATAGCCCATCAGGAAATCGGCCTGGCCGCTGGTGAGGATCTGCATGCCATTGACCTGCGGGCCGCCCATGCGCACGGTGACATCGAGGTCGTACTTCTTGTAGATGCCTTTCGCTACCGCCTGATAAAAGCCGCCATGCTCCGCCTGGGCATACCAGGAGGTGAGGAACGTCACCTTATCGGCAGCTAGCGCGGGGGCGGGGATGGCGGCGAGCGTCAGCGCGGCGCAGGCGCCGGTAATCAACAGGCGGCGCAATGGGGAAGGCGTCTTCATGGGGGCTCCTGTGCGGATGTTTGCGGGGGAAACCAGGATGGGCACGGCGACAGGCGGGCGACGACGCGGGACGCAAGCGGCGCCATGGCCGGCAGATGTGTCCGCGAAATGGAATAAGGGCGTGAAGATGGGGGACATCGTGGGCGCTCTCTTTTCTCTCGTGCCCGGCCTGGTGGCCGGATCCAAACGCCCGGATGCCTCGCGATGCGAGTCAGCCAGGCGTGCGACCGGATGGTCGCGAGAGCAATGTCCCGCGCCGGCATGCGCCTGCCCACTGGGGGAGGCGCATCGGCGCTAACCGCTTCTACTCGATAGTTTGTTCAGCAAGAGGTGTGCCAACGGCAGCGGTGAACGCCGCGCCCCAAATGCGCCGGATCGTGGCAAGCCCCTGAGTGGCACTGGTGCATGATCCCCTGCTTCGACGCGCGATGTGCACCAATTCGGTGAGTGGCGCGGTGGCCGGTGCGATCAGGGGCTGGTGCTGGTCCTGACCAGCCCGCTGCAGCGGCCTAGCGCGGTGGTGACACAGCACGCGTTGCCGGACCAGTCGCCACCGATCACCAGGCCAGTGGGACCAGCGATCAGGCGGCGATGGCACAGGCCGGGCACCAGCAGGGGCTCCGGTGACGTGGGCGCGCGCGCATCGCGCGGGCCGCCGCCCGGCGCACGCGCTGGTGGCACCTCCTCGGTCCACAAGTAGGCGGTGCCGCCCGGCACGGCCTGCACGGATTGCGGCGGGCCCCACTGTGCCTTGGCTTGTTCGATCGGGGCGGCTTGCCACGAATCCAGGATGCGCTGCATGGCGGATTGCTCGACGCTTGCGCAGCCGCCCAGGGCGATGGCGGCGAGTGGGGTCAACCAAAGGCGAGGGGAGATGGAGAGACGGCGAACGACAGACATGGCGACTCCAGGGGGAGCAGGCATGCTCCCTCCGTGCAGCCTAGCCTAGCCGCCGGCCTCGCCGCAAGCGGCCGCAGGCGCCTTATGCGGGCTTGCCCACAGTCGGCGCCAGCACGGCCTTGTTGGCATCCCGGGACAGCTCGTGCGCGCCGTCGTCATCGCCGCCGGCCTGGCCCAGGTCCATGCCCTTGGTTTCCGGCAGCAGCAAGGCGGCGCCCATCACCATCATGTAGCCGACGCCGGCCACGATGGCGATCGCCAGTGGCAGCGAGGTGCGGCCGGTGCTGAGCCAGCCTACCGTCAGCGGAAAGAGCGAGCCGATCACGCGCCCGACGTTGTACGAGACGCCATAACCCGTGGCGCGGATGTCATTGGGGTAAGACTCCGAGATGGTGGCGCCGATGCCGGCGAAGACGCCCTGCATCAGCACGCCCAGCGGGAAGCCCAGGAACAGCATCGACGTGTTCGATACCGGGATCACCATATAGACCAGCGCCATGACAAAGGCGCCGGCGGCAAAGGCGATATAGGTCAGGCGGCGGCCCCAACGGTCGGTGGCATAGGCGCCGGCCACATAGCCCACCAGCGAGCCAACGATCGTCATCGCCAGATAGGAGCTGGTGCCGAACACCGACAGCCCGCGCTCGGTCTTGAGGAACGTCGGCAGCCAGGTGGCAATCGCATAGTAGGCGCCCAGCATGCCGCCCGACAGCAGGCTGCACAGCACGGTCTTGCCCAGCAGCGGCCTGCGGCCGAGCCGCGCCAGCTGCTGCCAGGCGGTGGGCCCGCTGCCGGCGCCACCGGCGGCGCGTTCGGCCTGGCTCTTGGTGAAAACTTCCGGCTCCTCCAGGTTGCGGCGCAGGTAGATCACCACCAGCGCCGGCAGGATGCCCATGAAGAAGCAGACGCGCCAGGCGGTTTCGGCCGGGAAGATGCTGAAGGTGATGGCGTAGGCAATGGCCGCCGCGCCCCAGCCGAAGGAGTAGCTGCTGGCGGTGAAGCCGGAGTATTTGCCGCGGTGCGCCGGGTTGCGGATCATTTCCGTCACCAGCACCATGCACAGCGAGGATTCGCCGCCGAAGCCCAGGCCCTGGAGCATGCGAAAGGCCAGCAGTTGCTCGGGGGTGTTGGCCAGCCCGCACAGGAAGCAGGCAACGGCGAACACCACGATGGTCCAGCGCAACACGCGCACCCGGCCATAGCGGTCAGCCAGGACGCCCGCACCGATGGCGCCCACCAGTGAGGACACCAAGGTCCAGGTGACAATGGCGCCGGCGGCCGATTTGCTCATGCCCCACTGGGTGAGCAACGTTGAAATCAGGAAGGAATAGATCATGAAGTCGAACACGTCGACCGCATGACCGAGGAACGCGCCGTAAAACCCCTTGCGCTCCATTGTCGATAAATCCTTGAACCAGGTGAACATGATCTCTCCTTCGTGTCTTTGCTTCGGGGGCGGTGCGCTGGTTTTTTTGGCGCCGGTGCGCGTTACACCGGGTCGGACCGGGATTGGGATTGGGACTGAGCCGAGGCCGGCGGTGGCCGGAAGGCAAAACCCGCGGCTTCCAGCAACTGGGCAAAGCGCAATGCGGTCAGGTCCTCGAACCTTCCGGCGACGATCTGCACGCCCACCGGCAGGCCACTGCGGCCCGGGCCGATCGGCGCTACCGTCGAGGGCAGGCCGCACAGGCCGGAGTGCCCGGCCCAGAACAACTGGCTGGTGAGCGGTTGCGCCCGGCCATTGACCTGGAGCATGCGCTGCCACGGCTCGCCGGCTTCATCCAGCACAAAGGCGGTGGTCGCGGCTGCCGGGCACAGCAACACGTCAACCTCGCCAAAAAAGCGCTGCCAAGCCTGCGCGAAGGTGGCCCGGGCTTGCTGCAACTGCAGCCATTGCCGGTGCCGGATGGCGGCGCCGGTGAATTGCAGCGTGGCGTAGCCGTGGTCGTCGGGCGCGGCGCCTGCGGCGCGGGCCAGCACGGCATCGAAGCCAGCGTCATCCATATGGATCGACGTGGTAGCCCGCAGCATCAGCACGTAGGTGTGCCAGAGAGCCGAGGCATCGAAGTCCGGGCGCGCGTTCCAGCGTACCTGGGCGCCTTGTCCCTCCAGCCAGCTGCCGAGCTTTTCGATTTCGTCGCTGACTTCCCCGTCCGCCTCGCACAGCGGATGGCTCGGCAGCACGGCGACGCGGAAGTCGGCAAGCGCGCGCTTGTCGCAGGGCGGCAGCGTCAGGCGATAGGCCTGCGCTTCAATGCCGTCCGGGCCAGCCAGCGCTCGCAGCAGCAGTTCCAGGTCGTGCGCGCTGCGCGCCAGCGGCCCCGCCACGTTGATGTCCTGCTCGCCGTAGCCGTGGCCGATGCCATGGCCGCGCAGCGGCACCAGTCCGTGGCTGCTCTTGTGCGAGAACACGCCGCAGTAGTGCGCCGGGTTGCGCAGCGACGAGCCGATGTCGGAGCCCACGTCAAAGAAGCTCATGCCCGCGCAGACCGCTGCGGCGCTGCCGCCGGACGAACCGCCCGGGGTGCGGCTGAGGTCGCGCGGGTTGCGGGTGGTGCCGTAGATGGCGTTGTAGCTTTGCCAGTCGCGCAGCCCGATCGGCACGTTGGTCTTGCCAAGCAGGACCGCGCCGGCCGCGCGCAGGCGCTCGACCACGGCCGAGTCGCTGGCGGCAATGTTGTGGCGCTGCGCCGGGTTGCCGCACGTGGTGGGCCAGCCTGCCACGTCGAAGGATTCCTTGATGGAGAAGGGAATACCGTCCAGCAAGCCAAGCGGCTCCCCGCGGCGCCGGCGTTGGTCGCTGGCCTCGGCTGCTGCGCGCGCGGCGGTGAAATCCGCCAGGATGAGGGCGTTGATCTCCCGATGCGAGGCGGCATAGGCTGCCTCGCACCAGTTCACCAGGTTCTGCGCGCTGGCGTCGCCTTTGGCCAATAGCGCCGCGGCTTCCCACACTGGCAGGAAGCACGTCTCTGGCGGCTGGGTGTCGGTGCTTGCTGTGTCTTGCCGCGTCACGCATTCGCTCCGTATTGTGGGGGCCGTTGCTATGGCGCCAGGGTTGGGGGTGAATCGGGCTTTTCGTTAGAATCGGTATACTATATTCATTGAATTGCCGAGAGCAAGGCAAATGTTCGAGCGCCCGCAATTCGCCGTGTTCTGGTGCAATGCAGCAGGTTTCGGCACAAACTCGCGGCTCATGGGAAGGGATTGCTAGACGTCGCGCACCTTGGCGGTGCGCGAGTTGTGAGGTATTTGGTATACCGTTTGTGATCTGTGGGCTAGCTGGTCAGCAGTCGCCTCGCCTAGCGGTCGAAGAAAGACAAGGTCTGTTGGTCTGGGCTTGGTGGCTTGCGCCGGTGGGGCGCCGGGGTGGGCGATGCAGTCTGCGGCTGTGCTTTCGACCGGGGCGCGTCCGGTGGTTGCAGCTCGAATCGCCGCACCGCTTCCAGCGGAACGGCAGCGGCGAGCAAGGCCGGCAGCCGTGGCGCCAGGATCTGATAGGTGTCCAGGTCAAAGCGCGCGGGCGAGGACAGCAAGCTTGGCGCCTCCTCCAGCGTGGGTACCGAGCCCAGGTAGCACCAGTCTTCCAGGACATGCCACCACGCCTTGGCGCCGTGCTGCTCGCGCCATGCCACTGCACCCGCGAACGGCCAGGGCTGGATCGCCAGGTTGGCCAATGCGGTGACCGCCCGTTCGCGGTGAGCTGCGAGGGACTCGTCGCCGGTGCACGCGCCCAGGCAGCGGTGCAGTTGACGCGCGAAGCAGGGCAGGCCGCGCCGCGCGGTTTTTTCCAGGGCGAGGGCGACCTGGCAGAGCTGATGGGTTTGGGCCAGTTCTGCCAGCCGGGCCTGGGCGCTGGCCCGGCTGGGAAAGGCGCCATATAGATTAGGGTGCCGGCTGAAATCGGTGTGGCGATCCGAGCGCAGTATCGGCGCGCTCAGCCCGGGGGGCAGTTCCCACGCGTAGAGTCCTGCATTCTGGCGCAGCATCTGGTTGTGCAGCGGCTGCATCGTCTTGATCAGGTGCGCTTCCAGCAGCAGTGCGCCAGCCTCACCGCCAGTCTCGCGCCATTCGACGTGGCGCACCGCGCGCGCCAGCCGCATTTCCAGGGCGGCACGATGATCGCCGGAGAAATGCGCGCCAATGCGTTGGCGCAGGTGGATGCTCTTCCCTATATAGAGAGGCATGTCCTGGTCGCCATAAAAGAGATAGACGCCAGGGGTGTCGGGAACGTCGTCCAGTGCGGTTTCTTCGAGCCCGGCGGGCAGGCTCGCCCGCTTGATCAGCGACTGCACTGCGGATTCGACCAGGTCCATCGTGTAGAGCTCGTGGACCTTCTGCCAGAATTGCCACAACAGTTCGGCATCGGCGAGAGCCCGGTGCCGGCCCTTGGGTTGCAACTCGAACCGGGCGATCAGCGCATCCAGCCCGTGGCGCGCGGCCGAGGGAAACAGCGAGCGCGAGAGCCGTAACGTGCACAGGACATCGGCGCGAAAGGTGACGCCGACACGGCGGAACTCATTCTTGAGGAAGCCATAGTCGAAACGTGCATTGTGCGCCACGAAGAGCTTGCCTTGCAGCCGCTCCGCGAGCGTTTCCGCTAGTGACTCAAAGCTTGGCCGACCGCGCACCATGTCGTCAGTGATTCCGGTCAGTTGCTGGATAAAGGGCGGGATGCCAATGCCCGGGTCTATCAGGGTGTCCCATTCGACAATACCGTCCGGTCCCACTTCCACGACGCCAATCTCGGTAATACGGTCGCGGGTGCCGTCGGCGCCCGTCGTTTCCAGGTCGACAAAGACAATCGGGCGTGAAAGTGCTGCTGCCAGCGCTTGCGCGTCCAGATACCGGGGCATATCCGCCGGCTGGTGCGATGGCTGGTAGATAGGAAGGTCAGGCATCCGTCGATTCTAATAGATAGAGATAGCAACTGCGCGACCCTGCGCCGGGGCATGGAAGCCTGCTTCATCACCGTGTCACAGACCGTTCTGAACAAATTCAAGAAAACGCTTGCCAAGGCCGAGGGGGTCCCCTATGATTCGCCCCCTCGCAACACGAAACACCGCTGCAAAGCAGAC